>NZ_JACBWZ010000204.1 GCF_013870595.1 Streptomyces sp. WELS2
TTCGAAGCGGTAGCTCCGGGCGATCGGAACCGGGCGGGAAGCGGTCCGGTTCCCGGGGGCGGCCGGGGTCACGGCTGCGGTCACTGAGCGGCCTCCTGCTGTCGGACGTCGGTGCGTTGCCGCCGTGTGGGGGCGGGCTGTCGCCGTACGTCGCTGCGCCGCTGTCGTCCGTCGGTCTCCCGCGGTTCGCCGGCGCCGGCCGCCGGCGGCTCCGTCAGGGCCAGGAACGCCGCTTCCAACGGGGAGACGACAGGGGCGAGTTCGCGCAGTGCGATGCCCGCGTGCACGAGGCCGGCCACCAGCGCGTCGAGGGCGGGCACCAGCGCGTGCACCACGAGCGCGTCACCGCCCTGGCGTCCCGCGGTGTCCTCGGCCAGGCGGACGCCCGGCGCCGCGGCGGCCAGCCGGCGTGCCCGCGCCGGATCGGAGGTGACGAGCCGGTAGGCGAGTTCCCGGTCCCCGGCGGCCAGTTCGCCCAGCGGTCCGGAGAAGGCGACCCGCCCGGTCGCGAGAATGGTGACCTCGGAGCACAGGGCCTCCAGGTCGTCCATGCGGTGGCTCGACAGGACCACGGTGGTCCCCTCCCCCGCGAGCCGGGTGAGGACACCGTGGACGTGCTTCTTGCCGGCCGGGTCGAGGCCGTTGGCGGGTTCGTCCAGGACGAGCAGCCGGGGCCTGGCGAGCAAAGCCGCGGCCAGGCCGAGACGTTGCCGCATGCCCAGCGAGAAGCCGCGGGTGCGGTCGTCGGCGACGTCCGTGAGCCCGACCTGTTCGAGCGCGTCGTCGATCCCCGCCGTCCGGGGGCCGTCGCCGCGCAGAGCGGCGAGCGCGGCGAGATTCTGCCGGGCGGTGAGCGAAGGGTACAGCCCGGGGGCGTCCACGAACCCGGAGACACCGCCGGGGTCTTCGAACGTCCGGCCCGTCGGCGTGCCCAGGATCTCCAGACGGCCGCTGTCGGCCACGGCCAGGCCGAGCAGCAGGCCGAGCAGCGTCGTCTTGCCGGCGCCGTTCGGTCCCACCAGGCCGTGGATCCGTCCCCGCGCCACGTCCAGGTCGATGCCGTCCAGCGCGACGACTTCGCCGAAGCACTTGGTGATTCCGCGAGCCCGAATCGCGAGGTGTGAGTCCATGAGCCCCTTCTTTCGACGGCCTCATGGACCCTAGGAAGCTCACACCACACCGACAGGGGGCGCCGGTTGAACGCTCGGGGAACGGAAGCCCAAACCCGAGTCAACAGGCCTCCCCCGGCGACCCGGTCACCGCTCGCCGACGGCCTCCGGCTCTATGACACGGACGACCGGATCCCGCTGGTCCCCGCTTCCCGGACCGCGGCGCTCAGCGGAGCCACCACCTGCCAGCCCACGGCCTCGTACAGCGTCCGGCCTTTCCCGGTCGCGCCGAGCACGGCCGCCCGCGCGCCCTGACGGGCCGCGGTCTCGGCGAGCGTCCCCATCACCACGCGGCCGAGCCCCCGGCGCCGGTGAGCCGGGTCCGTCTCCACCTGGTCGACCACGGCGGTCGGACCGGTGACCGCGATCTGCCCGCGCGCGGCGAAGGATCCGTCGGCGGCGCACACCACCGCTCGGGTGACGCCGGCCCGGTCCCAGCAATGCAGCCGGTAGCCGTCGGGAAGGCGGGGCGGGGCCTCGACGGCGCTCAGCCGGGCGGCCATGAAGGCCGCGTGGCCGTCCAGGAGGGCCCAGCCCGGCGGCAGCCACGCCTTCAGTGTTCGCGCCGGCACGAACACCTTGAGGGGTGTGCCGCAGGCCGTGGTGTTCTCGGCCAGCTCGCGCACGGTGGCCTCGTCGGCGGCGGTGACGACATGCCGGGCCACTTCCCCGGGCAGGCCCACGTCCACGGTGAACCCCCAGGGCCGGGACGTGGGTCGGGCCGCACCGCGCGAGACGGCCCATCCCTCCACCCACGCGCGTACCGCCTCCTCGGTGGTGTTGAAAGGCACGGCCACTCCCCGATTCGGTAATAGCTGCAACTCTGTACGAGTCATTACACCATGGGGACTGGGCGGTACGGGCGGCCGGGGCGCGGTCCGCTCAGGCGGCGGGGTGGCGTGCCCTCGGTCTCGAGGCCGTGGAGCCGCGTACCACCAGTTCCGGCATGAACACGAACTCGCTGTGCGGAGCGGGTGTGCCGCCCACCTCCTCCAGCAGTGTGCGCACCGCGGCCTGTCCCATCGCGGGCACGGGTTTGCGGATCGTGGTCAGGGGCGGGTCGGTGAAGGCGATCAGCGGCGAGTCGTCGAACCCGACGACGGAGAAGTCCCGGGGGACCTCCATGCCGCGCTGCCGGGCGGCCCGGATCGCGCCCAGCGCCATCATGTCGCTGGCGCAGACCACCGCCGTGCAGTCCCGCTCGATGAGGGCCACGGCGGCGGCCTGGCCGCCCTCCAGGCTGTAGAGGGAGTGCTGGATCAGCGTCGACTCCACCAGGTCCGGCGACAGGCCCAGTTGGTCCTGCATGGCGCGGACGAAGCCCTCGATCTTGCGCTGCACGGGCACGAAACGCCTCGGGCCCACGGCCAGGCCGATGCGGGTGTGTCCGAGGGAGGCCAGGTGGGCCACCGCCAGTGTCATCGCCGCGCGGTCGTCGGGCGAGATGAACGGAGCCTGCACCTTCGCGGAGAAGCCGTCCACGAGCACGAACGGCACTCCCTGGGCGCGCAGGTCGGCGTAGCGCCTGGTGTCGGCGGTGGTGTCCGCGTGCAGCCCGGAGACGTAGATGATGCCCGCCACGGCGCGGTCCACGAGCATCTCGGTGAGTTCGTCCTCCGTGGACCCGCCGGGCGTCTGGGTGGCGAGCACCGGGGTGTAGCCCTGGCGGGTGAGGGCCTGCCCGATGACCTGGGCGAGCGCCGGGAAGATGGGGTTGTCCAGCTCGGGGGTGATGAGGCCGACCAGGCCCTCGCTGCGCTGCCGCAGCCGTACCGGTCGTTCGTAGCCCAGCACGTCGAGCGCGGCCAGCACGGACTGACGGGTGCCGGAGGCGACGCTGGGCTTGCCGTTGAGGACCCGGCTGACGGTCGCCTCGCTCACCCCCGCCTGTGCGGCGATGTCGGCGAGCCGGATCGTCACGGGGACGGTCTGTACCGGCCGCATGTCAGGCCGCCCACCAGACGGCGCACTCCCCGGGCAGTACGGTCTCGCCGGCGCCCGGCCGCACGTCGGCGCCGGCCAGCAGCAGTGTGCCGGGGGTGGGCAGGTTGACGGGGCCGGCGGCGAAGTTGACCGTGCAGACGAAGGAGCCGCGGTCGCTGTCACGGCGGAAGGCCAGGACGCCCTCGGGGGCGTCGAGCCAGGTGATCCGGTGGCCCGCGCCCAGCGCGGGGTGCTGGCGGCGGATGGCGAGCGCGCGGCGGTAGAACTCCAGCGTGGAGGCCGCGTCGCCCTCCTGCGCCTCGACGGTCAGGTCTTTCCAGTCCGCCGGCTGGGGCAGCCAGCTCGGGCCGCCCTCGACGGGTCCGAAGCCGAACGGCGGCACCTGGCCGGACCACGGGATCGGCACCCTGCAGCCGTCGCGGGTGCCGTCCTGGCCCGTGGTGCGGAAGAACGCGGGGTCCTGGCGCACCTCGTCGGGCAGGTCGACGACCTCGGGCAGGCCGAGTTCCTCGCCCTGGTAGAGGTAGGCCGAGCCGGGCAGCCCCAGCATCAGCAGGGTCGCCGCGCGGGCCCGGCGCAGACCGCGCGCCGGGTCTCCCTCGGCGAGGCGGGTGGCGTGCCGTACCACGTCGTGGTTGGACAGTACCCAGGTCGCCGGCGCGTGGACGGCGTTCACGGCGCGCAGCGAGCGGTCGATGACCTCGCGCAGCCCGGCCGGGTCCCAGCCGGTGCCCAGGTAGTCGAAGTTGAAGGCCTGGTGGAGCTCGTCCGGTCGCAGGTACAGGGCACTGCGTTCCACGGTCGGGGTCCAGGCCTCGGCGACGGCGACGCGTTCGCCGCCGTACTCGTCCAGGATGCGCCGCCAGCCGCGGTAGATGTCGTGCACGCCGTCCTGGTCGAAGTACGGCACCGGCCGCGTGCCGAGCAGTTTGACCTGCTCGTCGTGGCCGACGTCGGGCAGGCCGGGCTCCTTGACCAGGCCGTGTGCCACGTCGACGCGGAAGCCGTCGACGCCGAGGTCCAGCCAGAACCGCAGGATGGAGCGGAACTCGTCGTGGACGGCGGGGTGGTCCCAGTTGAAGTCGGGCTGCTCGGGCGCGAAGAGGTGCAGGTACCACTCGCCCGGGGTGCCGTCGGGCTCGGTGACCCGGGTCCAGGCGGGGCCGCCGAAGATGGACTCCCAGTCGTTGGGCGGCAGTTCGCCGGCTGTGCCCTTGCCCGGCCGGAAGTGGAAGCGGTCCCTGAGCGGTGAGCCGGGGCCCTCGCGCAGGGCCTGCTTGAACCACTCGTGCTGGTCGGAGCAGTGGTTGGGCACCAGGTCGACGATGATCCGCAGCCCCAGCGCGTGGGCGTCGCGCACCAGGTCGTAGGCGTCGGTGAGGGTGCCGAACATGGGGTCCACGGCCCGGTAGTCGGCGACGTCGTAGCCTCCGTCGGCCTGCGGGGAGGCGTAGAACGGCGACAGCCAGACGGCGTCGACGCCGAGCTCCTTCAGGTAGGGCAGACGTGCGCGGACGCCGGGCAGGTCGCCGATTCCGTCGCCGTCGCTGTCGGCGAAACTGCGCGGGTACACCTGGTAGATGACCGCGTCGCGCCACCACTCCCGGCGCGGGGAGGCGAAGGCGGGGGCTTCGTGGGCGACTGTGTCGGTGACGTGCTGGGTCATGGATTCCCTCGGGGGGTGGAAGGGTAACGGCGAAGGCGCGTCCTCGACGGGCGGGCGCCGGGGCCCGGACGGGGTGGCGCCGGTCACGACTTGGTGCCGCCGGCGGTCAGTCCGGAGACGAGGCTGCGCTGTACGAGCATGAACACGAGGGCGGCCGGGATGGTGATGATGATGGCGGTGGCCGACGTCCACGCCCAGTCGGGCCGCTGGTCCTGGGCGAAGGTGCGGATGCCGACGGCGAGCGTGTAGTGGTCGGACTGCATGAACTGTGTGGCGTAGGCGACCTCGCCCCAGGCGGTGAGGAAGCTGTAGAAGGCCGTCACCGCGAGGCCCGGCCGGGCCAGCGGCACGATCAGCCGCCAGAAGGTGCCGAAGGGGGTCAGGCCGTCGACCCGCCCGGCCTCGTCTATCTCCTTGGGGATGGTGTCGAAGTAACCCTTCATCATCCAGGCGCAGAACGGCACCGCGGTGGTCGCGTAGGCCAGGATCAGCCCCAGGTAGTTGTCGAGCAGGTGCAGTTCGGCCATGAGCAGGTACAGCGGCACGATGAGTACGATGCTGGGGAACATCTGGGTGACCAGGAAGACCCACATCAGCTGGCGGCTGCCCGGGAACCGCATCCGGGAGACGGCGTAGCCGGCGGTCGCGGCGAGGAAGACGCCCAGCGCCGTGGTGCCGGCCGCCACGATGACGGTGTTCAGGAACCACTGCGGCAGGTCCGAATGGGCCAGTACGTCACCGTAGTTGTGGAAGCCGAGGTGTGACAGCACCTCGCTCGGCTGCTGCCAGGCGTTCTTCGGGCCCAGGGAGATGAAGAGCACCCACACCACGGGGAAGGCCGCGATCAGGGTGGCGAGGATCAGCGTGGCGTGCAGCGCCACGGAGGCGCCGAGCCCGCGTTCCTCCCGGCCGCGCACCCGGCGGGGCGGGCGGACGGCGGCGGGGAGCGGGGCGGTGCCCGCGGGCGTGGTGGTGGTCTCGTGCGTTGCTGCGGTCATGACGATGGCTCCTTCACGCCTGCTCGGACTTCAGGGTGCTGCGGCGGTAGAAGGTCGAGAAGGCGAGCAGGAGAGCGAGGATGATGATCCCGTAGGTCGCCGCTCCCGCGTAGTCCGAGACCCCGTTGAACGCCTTGTGGAAGGCGAAGGTGACGAGGATGTCCGTGTCGCCGGTGGTGTTGTTGCCCAGCAGCAGATAGATGACGTTGAACATGTTGAACGTCCAGATGCAGCCCAGCAGGATGACGGTGTTCGACACCGGGCGCAGTCCGGGCAGGGTGACGTTGACGAAGCGCTGCCAGGGCGAGGCGCCGTCCATCTCGGCCGCCTCGTACAGCTCCTTGGGGATCGACTGCAGCCCGCCGAGCACGGCGACCATGTTGAAGGGGATGCCGATCCAGACGTTGACCATGATGACGGCGATCTTCTGGGACAGCGGGGAGCCGAGCCAGTTCTGCGCGGGCAGGCCGACCGCCTGGATGATCTCGTTGAACACTCCGTACTGGGAGTTGAGCATCAGCCGCCAGGCGAAGACGCCGATGAACGACGGGACGGCCCACGGCAGGATCAGCATCGCGCGGTAGAAGCCGCGCAGGCGCATCTTGCGGTTGAGCAGCACCGCGAGCCCCATGCCGAGACCGACCTGCAGGACGACGCAGGACACCGTCCACACGATCGTCCACACCAGCCGGGGGTAGAAGTCGCCGTCCGCGCCCGACAGGACGTGCCAGTAGTTGTCGAGGCCGACGAAGTCGTAGGTGGCCGGGCGGTGGAAGGCGCCGATGGTGGTGGCGACGTTGGACTCGTTGGCGTTGGTCAGCGACTGGTAGAAGCCGTATCCGAGCGGATACAGCACCAGCAGGGCGATGACGATGGCCACCGGAGCCACCATGGCCCAGGCGTACCAGTACTTGTCCCAGGCGCGGCGGAGCGACGTACCACGTGCGCGGGGTGGTTTCCGGTGGCCGCGGGCCGTCTCGTCGGTCGTTCCGGTGCTCGTTGCGGTCGTCATACTCATCGGCTCTTTCGCGGGCGAAGTCGGGTGGTACCGCAGCCCCGGGGAGCCCCGGTCGGGGCGGCAGCGGGGAGTGGTTTCCCCGGGGCTGCGTGTCCTTCGGTTACCGTGGGGCGGTGCGCCGCGGTTCAGCCGATGGAATAGCCGTTCAGCAGCTTCTGGAACTCCTTGGCGGTGGCGTCGAGACCGCCTTGCACCGACTCGTCGCCCTGGAGGATCTTCACGTAGTTCTGCGCGAGGGGTGTGAAGAGTGAACCGGCCTGCGGGAGGGCCACGCGGGCGCGCGCCGTCTTCTCCAGGAGCGGCTGGAAGCCGGCGATCTTGGCGTTTCCGGTGATCTCGGGGGTGTAGGCGGACTTGCGGGTCGGCAGCGTGCCGGTCCCCTTGGCGATCTCGATCTGGCTCGCCGTCGACGTCATGAACTGCGTGAACAGGTAACTGGCGTCCAGGTTGCCCGAGCCCTGGTACACGGTGAGGTTGTGGCCGCCCGTCGGGGCCTGGGCCTTGCCGCCGGCGCCGGCCGGTACGGGCGCGAAGCCGAGGTTCTTCTCGTCGCCCTTGAACGCCGAGCCGCTCAGGTCGTCGCCGACCGACCAGGGGCCCTGGATCAGCATGGCGACCTTGCCGTTCTTGAAGGCGGCCTGCATGTTCTGGTAGGCGTTCGCGAAGTCGACCTTCATCGACGCCTCGTCGTTGATCTTCTTCGCGGTGGTCAGGGCCTTCACGGCGGCGGCGTCGTTGATCGTGACCTTCTTCGCCGAGGGGTCGGCGAGGTCGGCGCCGTTGCTGTAGAGCAGCGGGAGCAGGAAGTAGGAGTCGGGGTTCAGGTAGGTGCCGTAGGCCCCCGTCTTCTCCTTGACGGTCTTGGCGTCGGCGATGAACTCGTCCCAGGTGGCGGGCGGTTGCGCGATGCCGGCCTGCTTCAGGAGCTTCTTGTTGTACAGCAGGCCCAGGGTGTCGGTGACCGACGGGACGCCGTACGTCTTGCCCTTGTACCTGGCCGTGTTCAGCGGGACGGAGCTGAAGTCACCGGTGTCCTTCAGTGCCGGGGTGCCGTCGAGCGGGGCGATGTAGCCCAGCTCGGCGTACTCGGCCATCAGCCCCACGTCGGTGCGGACGACGTCGGGCGCGCCCTTGCCGCTCTTGGCGGCCGACTTGAACTTCTGCTCGACGTCGGTGAACGGGATGTTCTGGTAGTCCACCTTGATCTTGGGGTACTTGGCCTCGAACCGCTTGATGAGGGCCTTGTACGTCGGGGCCTCGGTCGCTGCGTCCGAGGTGTCCCAGTAGGTGATCGTCCCGGAGATGTCCTTCGGGTCCTTCGGCGCACTCGACGAGTCGCCACCCGAGCCACCGCAGGCGGAAGCGGTGAGGGCGACCACGGTGACCGCGGCGGCTATCGATATGCCACGTCGCATAGCAACTCCTTGATCTGGGTGCCCGGAACATCCCTAGAGAGGGCCGGGGTGCCGTGTTTCTCAACCAACGGCCGCCGGGCGCGAGTTGAACATACAAGGTTGCAATCTCTTGCGAAAGACGTTGCAGGAAGATTCCTTCCCGGTTCCCGGGATGTGACAACCTCGTTGCCTGCATGCTCCGTTGCCTTCGGGCAGCGTCACCACTCTGTGCGGCCAACGACTCGCCCTCACCTGCGGAGGTGCAGGGAACGCATTTGAAGGCTCTTGCTGATTCTTGCAAGTCCCTTGCTGTAACAGCTCGCTCGTGGTTACGGTCACGCCCGACGTCCGGCCACGGGGCTGCTTCACAGGGCCCGGTGGCCACTTCCTCGACAAGCCATCGGCACAAGGAGTCCACACCCGTGACAATCAATCGGCCGGCGGCGGTCACCTGTGCTCTGCTCGCCGCCGTCCTCCTCCAACCCCTTGCCGCACTCCCCCAGGCCTCCGCCCACGCACCCGGCGCGAGAGCCGTCAGCACCCTCGGGGCGACCACCTCCCAGGCGGTGTGGATCGACCGGGACACCATCGCCTGGAACGGCGTTCCCGGCGCTGCCTCCACCCAGCTGCTGTACTCCCTCGACGGCTCCCTCACCACCGCCTCGACCGGCCCCGGCGCGCACCGGATCAGGCTGGGGAAGACGGCCCTGACCGACGT
>NZ_JACBWZ010000205.1 GCF_013870595.1 Streptomyces sp. WELS2
CCAAGCTGGTCGTGACCGAGGGCACGCTGACCGGCACCACCGTCGCGCTCCAGGGCCAGACCATCACCCTGGGCCGGGCGCACGACTCCACGATCGTGCTGGACGACGACTACGCCTCCAGCCGCCATGCCAGGATCTACCCGGACCAGAACGGCCAGTGGATCATCGAGGATCTCGGTTCCACCAACGGCACGTACCTGGACCGGTCCCGGCTGACGACCCCCACACCGATCCCGCTGGGCGCGCCGATCCGCATCGGCAAGACCGCAATCGAGCTGCGGAAGTAGTGCTACGTCATGAATAAGCGCGAGCGGAGCGAGCACGCCGCGACAGGCCGCCACCCGGTCTCCGGCGCGCTCCCGACCGGAGGGTGGGCAGTGTGGCCCGACACGACCGGCTGCATTCGGAGCCGACGGGCGAGGTGCGCATGAGTCTGTCACTGCGCTTCGCCGCCGGCTCGCACGAGGGCATGATCCGCGGGCACAACGAGGACTCCGGCTACGCCGGCCCGCGCCTGCTGGCCATCGCCGACGGCATGGGCGGCCAGGCGGCCGGCGAGGTCGCCTCCTCCGAGGTGATCTCCACCATCGTCCCGCTCGACGACGACGTGCCCGGCTCGGACATCCTCACCTCCCTCGGCACCGCCGTGCAGCGCGCCAACGACCAGCTGCGCGCCATGGTCCAGGAGGACCCCCAGCTGGAGGGCATGGGCACCACCCTGACCGCCCTGCTGTGGACCGGTCAGCGGCTCGGCCTCGTCCACGTCGGCGACTCGCGCGCCTATCTGCTGCGCGACGGCGTCCTCACCCAGATCACCCAGGACCACACCTGGGTGCAGCGGCTGGTCGACGAGGGCCGGATCACCGAGGAAGAGGCCACCACCCACCCGCAGCGCTCCCTGCTGATGCGCGCCCTCGGCAGCAGCGAGCACGTCGAGCCCGACCTCTCCATCCGCGAGGTCCGCGCCGGCGACCGCTATCTGATCTGCTCCGACGGCCTGTCCGGAGTGGTCTCCCACCAGACGATGGAGGAGACCCTCGCCAGCTACCAGGGCCCGCAGGAGACGGTGCAGGAGCTGATCCAGCTCGCGCTGCGCGGCGGCGGCCCCGACAACATCACGGTCATCGTCGCCGACGTGCTGGACCTGGACCAGGGCGACACCCTCGCCGGCCAGCTGTCCGACCAGCCGGTGGTGGTCGGCGCGGTCGCCGAGAACCAGCACCACCCGCAGGACAACGGGATCATGCAGACCCCGGCCGGCCGCGCCGCCCACCTGGGCCGGCGGGGACAGGGCGGCGGCGAGTTCGGACCGCCCGGCTCGGGCGACACCGGCTACCTCCCGGCCGGCGGCTTCGGCGAGTACGGCGACGAGGACTTCGGCAAGCAGCGCAAGCCGCGCAGATGGCTGAAGACCTCCCTGTACGGCGCCCTCGCCCTGGCCGTCGTGGGCGGCGGCCTGTACGGCGGCTACCGCTGGACGCAGACGCAGTACTACATCGGTGCCAAGGACGAGCACGTGGCGCTGTACCGGGGGATCAGCCAGGACCTGGCCTGGGTGTCGCTGTCGGAGGTGGAGAAGGACCACCCCGAGATCGAACTCAAGTACCTGCCGCCGTACCAGCAGAAGCAGGTGAAGGCCACGATCGCCGAGGGCGGCCTGCAGGCGGCTCGGACGAAGGTCGAGGAGCTGGCCGTGCAGGCCTCCGCCTGCCGGAAGCAGGCCGAGCGCAAGGCCGCGGACGAGGCCGCGCGCGACGCGAAGAACGACAAGGGCAAGACCACCGGCACCGACACCGGCAAGGGCACCGGCGGCACCGGCGCCACCACGGGGACCGGCGCCGGTACCGGCACCACCGCGGGTACGGGCACGCGCACCGCGTTCTCCGGTGACCCCGCCGCACCGGTCGTCACCCTCGCCCAGGTCTCCCTCGTCACGAAGGCCACCCCGGCCCCGAACCCGTCGGCCTCGAAGACGTCCCCGGCGTCCCCTTCGAAGGCTCCGTCCACGACCCCGTCCGCGACCCCCAGCCCCGGCCCCACTCTCTCGGAGGATGAGCAGAAGGTCGTCTCGCTGTGCGGTAAGCAGTAGGCAAGCCGTGAGAGGCCCCGTCACACGATGAGCAGTTCTACGAATTCGCCGACGCATCACACGTCCACGATCGGCGCCATCGGCGCGCCGAGCCGCCGCAACACCGAGCTGGCCCTGCTGGTCTTCGCCGTGGCCATCCCGGTGTTCGCCTACGCCAACGTGGGCCTGGCCATCAGCGACCAGGTCCCGTCCGGGCTGCTCAGCTACGGTCTGGGCCTCGGGCTGCTGGCCGGCGTCGCCCATCTCGCCGTACGGAAGTTCGCGCCGTACGCCGACCCGCTGCTGCTGCCGCTGGCCACCCTGCTCAACGGGCTGGGGCTGGTCGTGATCTGGCGGCTGGACCAGTCCAAGCTGCTCCAGTCACTGCCCAACTTCGTCACGGCCGCGCCCCGGCAGCTGCTGTACACGGCGCTGGGCATCGGGCTGTTCGTCGTGGTGCTGATCTTCCTGAAGGACCACCGCGTCCTCCAGCGCTACACCTACATCTCCATGTTCGCCGCCCTGGTGCTGCTCATCCTGCCGCTGGTGCCGGGCCTCGGGGCGAACATCTACGGCGCGAAGATCTGGATCAACATTCCCGGGCTCGGCTCCCTCCAGCCCGGCGAGTTCGCCAAGATCGTCCTCGCCGTCTTCTTCGCCGGCTACCTGATGGTCAAGCGCGACGCCCTGGCCCTCGCCAGCCGCCGCTTCATGGGCCTGTACCTGCCGCGCGGCCGCGACCTCGGGCCGATCCTGGTCGTCTGGGCGATCTCGATCCTCATCCTGGTCTTCGAGACGGACCTCGGCACCTCGCTGCTGTTCTTCGGAATGTTCGTCATCATGCTGTACGTCGCCACCGAGCGGACCAGCTGGATCGTGTTCGGTCTGCTGATGTCCGCGGCGGGCGCGGTCGGCGTGGCGAGCTTCGAACCGCACATCAAGACACGTGTGCGCGCCTGGCTCGACCCGATGCGCGAGTACGAGCTCAGCCGCCAGATCACCCATGACGGCATCCTCCACTCCGATCAGCTCCAGCAGGCCCTGTGGGCCTTCGGCTCCGGCGGCACCCTCGGCTCCGGCTGGGGGCAGGGCCACTCGGACCTGATCCGGTTCGCCGCCAACTCCGACTTCGTCCTCGCCACCTTCGGCGAGGAGCTGGGCCTGGCCGGGATCATGGCGATCCTGCTGATCTACGGCCTGATCGTGGAGCGCGGTGTGCGCACGGCGCTGGCCGCCCGCGACCCGTTCGGCAAGCTGCTCGCCATCGGCCTGTCCGGCGCCTTCGCGCTCCAGGTCTTCGTGGTGGCCGGCGGTGTCATGGGCCTCATCCCGCTGACCGGTATGACCATGCCGTTCCTCGCGTACGGTGGTTCGTCCGTGCTCGCCAACTGGGCGCTGATCGGCATCCTGATCCGGATCAGCGACACCGCCCGCCGCCCGGCGCCCGCCCCCGCGAGCAGCCCCGACGCCGAGATGACCCAGGTGGTCCGCCCGTCATGAACAAGCCCCTGCGCCGCATCGCGATCTTCTGCGGTCTGCTCGTGCTGACCCTGCTGCTGCGGGACAACTACCTCCAGTACGTCCGGGCCGACAGCCTCAAGGACGACCCGAAGAACCGCCGTGTGACGATCGCGCGCTACGCCACCCCGCGCGGCGACATCATCGTCGGCGGCGACCCGATCACCGGGTCCGCCGAGACCAGCAAGAGCGGTCTGAACGACCTGAAGTACAAGCGGACGTACAAGAACGGCCCCATGTGGGCGCCGGTCACCGGTTACGCCTCGCAGGCCTTCGGCGCCACCCAGCTGGAGTCCCTCGAGGACGGCATCCTCACCGGGAACGACGACCGGCTGTTCTTCCGCAAGACGCTGGACATGATCACCGGCAAGGAGCAGCAGGGCGGCAACGTCGTCACCACGCTCAACGCCGCCGCGCAGAAGGCCGCGTTCGACGGCCTCAGGAAGCGGGGCGGCAAGGGCGCGGTGGTCGCGCTGGAGCCGTCCACGGGCAAGATCCTGGCGCTGGCCTCCTACCCGTCGTACGACCCCTCGTCCTTCGCGGGCAACACCAACGACGACGCGGCGGCCTGGAAGAAGCTCCAGAAGAAATACGACCCCAACGACCCGATGCTGAACCGGGCGCTGCGCGAGACCTATCCGCCGGGCTCGACCTTCAAGGTGGTCACGGCCGCCGCGGCGCTGGAGAACGGCAAGTACACCTCGGCCGACGAGCGGACCGACTCGCCGCTGCCGTGGGTCATGCCCGGCACCAGGACCGAGCTGAAGAACGAGGGCAGCATCCCGTGCGAGAACGCGACCATGCGGGTCGCGCTCCAGTTCTCCTGCAACACCGTCTTCGGCAAGATCGGCTCCGACCTCGGCAACGACAAGATGCTGGAGGAGGCGAAGAAGTTCGGCTTCGACTCCGAGCAGTTCACCCCGGTCCGCGCCACCGCCTCGGTGTTCTCCGACGACATGAACCAGTCGCAGACCGCGCTGTCCTCCATCGGCCAGTACAACACCGCAGCGACCCCGCTGCAGATGGCGATGGTGGCCTCGGCGGTCGCCAACGACGGCAAGCTGATGAAGCCGTACATGGTCGACGAGCTCCAGTCCTCCAACCTGGACCCGGTCGCCAAGACCGAGCCGGAGGAGCTGAGCCGACCGCTGTCGCCGAAGAACGCGCAGATCCTGCAGGACATGATGCAGACGGTGGTCGAGAAGGGCACCGGTACCAACGCGCGGATCAACGGCGTCAAGGTCGGCGGCAAGACCGGTACCGCCCAGCACGGCGTGGAGAACAGCGAGAACCCGTACGCGTGGTTCATCTCCTACGCCAAGCTGCCCGACGGCAGCTCGCCGGTGGCGGTCGCCGTGGTGATCGAGGACGAGAGCGCGAACCGCGACGACATCTCCGGTGGCGGCCTGGCCGCGCCGATCGCGAAGAACGTCATGGAGGCGGTCGTCAACGCCAAGAAGTGACCGGCCCGCGCGGGTGACGCGGCCGCCGCGAGTGAGGCCGCTCACACGTTTTTCACATCGTCGCACGTTGCGATACCGGTCCTGTATCGGGTTACGGGCTTGGCCAGGTCACACAGAGCGAGCCGGGTACGGTAGGCCCGGACGGCAGCGCCTCCGGCCGCGCACAGGGGCGCGGCCGAGACCGACGGAGAGGGCTGGTAGGTAGCTATGGAAGAGCCGCGTCGCCTCGGCGGCCGGTACGAGCTGGGCCAGGTGCTCGGCCGCGGTGGCATGGCCGAGGTCTACCTCGCGCACGACACCCGGCTCGGCCGCACCGTGGCGGTGAAGACGCTGCGCGCGGACCTCGCGCGCGACCCGTCCTTCCAGGCCCGGTTCCGCCGGGAGGCCCAGTCGGCCGCCTCGCTCAACCATCCCGCGATCGTGGCGGTCTACGACACGGGCGAGGACTACATCGACGGGGTCTCCATCCCGTACATCGTGATGGAGTACGTCGACGGCTCCACGCTGCGCGAGCTGCTGCACTCCGGCCGCAAGCTGCTGCCCGAGCGGGCGATGGAGATGACCATCGGCATCCTCCAGGGCCTGGAGTACGCGCACCGCAGCGGCATCGTCCACCGGGACATCAAGCCGGCCAACGTCATGCTGACCCGCAACGGCCAGGTCAAGGTGATGGACTTCGGCATCGCCCGCGCCATGGGCGACGCCGGCATGACCATGACCCAGACGGCCGCGGTCATCGGCACCGCCCAGTACCTCTCCCCGGAGCAGGCCAAGGGCGAGCAGGTCGACGCCCGTTCGGACCTGTACTCGACCGGCTGCCTCCTGTACGAACTGCTGACGGTGCGGCCGCCCTTCGTGGGCGACTCCCCGGTGGCCGTGGCCTACCAGCACGTGCGCGAGGAGCCCCAGCCCCCGTCGGTCTTCGACCCCGAGATCACGCCCGAGATGGACGCGATCGTCCTCAAGGCGCTGGTCAAGGACCCGGACTACCGCTACCAGTCGGCCGACGAGATGCGCGCCGACATCGAGGCCTGCCTGGACGGCCAGCCGGTCGCGGCCACGGCCGCGCTGGGCGCCGTGGGCTACGGCGGCTACCCCGAGGAGCAGGCGACGACCGCGCTGCGCGCGGACGCGGGCGCGACCACCGTGCTGCCGCCGATGACCCCCGACGACGGCGGTTACGGCTACGACGACCGTCCGGACCGCCGCCGCCAGCAGAAGAAGAAGTCCAGCACCGGCACGGTCCTGCTGGTGATCGCGGGCCTGCTGGTGCTGGTCGGCGCGATCCTGATCGGCATGTACGCCGTCGGCGGCAAGAAGACGGACGACGGCAAGGTGCCCGTACCGCAGTTCGTGGGCCAGCCGCAGAAGACGGCCGAGAAGATGGCCGACAACGTCGACCTCAAGGTGTCCTTCAGCAAGAAGGAGTGCGCGGACCAGGCCACGGGCAACGTGTGCTCGCAGGACCCGCAGCAGGGCGAGAAGGTCGACAAGGGCAGCACGGTCTCCCTGGTGATCTCCACGGGCGCGCCCAAGGTCCAGGTGCCGGACGTGCGCGGGGCCCAGTTCGACCAGGCGGAGACCCAGCTCAAGGAGAAGGGCTTCGAGGTCGAGAAGAAGCTGGAGGTCTCGGACCGCACGCCGGGCGTCGTCATCACCCAGGACCCGGAGCCGGGTGTCAGCAAGGAGAAGGGCAGCACGATCACCCTCACGGTCGCCAAGCCGGAGGAGAAGATCGCGGTTCCCGATGTCACCGGCAAGTCCTGTGACGAGGCCAAGGCCACGCTCCAGGCCCAGGGTCTGGTGCCGAGCTGCACCGACACCCCGGTCACCGATCCCGCCCAGGACGGCAAGGTGCAGAACACCAACCCGGCGGCGGGCCAGCAGGTCGTCAAGAACACCAACGTGGTGATCAACGTCGGCAAGGCCCAGCAGCAGCAGTCGACGGTGCCGGGTGTCGTCGGCCGGCGTGTGAAGGAGGCCCGGCAGATGCTTCAGCAGGCCGGGTTCAACAACATCCAGTTGGCGCCCGGCAGTCCGGGTGACGACAACGCTTTCGTCACCCAGCAGGACCCGCAGCCGAACACCCAGGCCGATCCGAACGGCACCACGGTCACGCTGACCACGGTCTCGTTCGGCCACGGCAACGGCAACGGCAACAACGACGGCGGCGACAACGGGTCGGACTTCTTCGGGGGCATCGGCGGCTGACGCCTCCCGCCTCCGCGTGGCCCCGCCGGGATGTCCCGGCGGGGCCACGCGCTTCTCCGGGCCGGTGTCAGCGCAGTTCCGCCGGCGGGGTGCGCTCGCTGTCGACCTTCTGCACGCGGACCAGCTCGCCCCAGACCACGTAGCGGTGGCGGGAGGTGTAGACCGGGGTGCAGGTCGTCAGGGTGATGTAGTGGCCGGGCTTCTTCCGGCCGGAACCGGCGGGTACCGGGGAGAGGACCTCGACGTTGTACTTCGAGGTCTCGGGGAGGATCGAGAAGACCTTGTAGACGTACCACTCGTCCCGGGTCTCGAAGACGATCGGGTCGCCCTTCTCCAGCTTGTCGATGTTGTGGAACTTCGCGCCGTGGCCGTCGCGGTGCGCGGCGAGGGCGAAGTTGCCGTCCTTGCCGGTGGTGGGCAGCGTCGCCTTGACCGGCTTCGTGTAGTAGCCGGCCACGCCGTCGTTGAGGACGTCCGTGCCCGTGCCCTTCTCGACCAGCACCTCGCCGTTGTGCATCGCCGGCACGTGCAGGAAGCCGATGCCGTCACCGGTGTCGAGGGCGCCGGGGCCGGCGTCCTTCTGCCGCGCCCAGTGTTCGCGCACCTTGTCGGCCTTCTGCTCCGCCTTGCGGTCCGCTATCACGTTCGTCCACCACAGCGAGTAGGCGACGAACAGGCCGAGCAGCACGCCCGCCGTGATGAGGAGTTCGCCGAAGACGCTGACCGCCAGGGCGATCCGGCCGGGGCGCCGGCGGCGCGGGGCCGGGTCCGGTCCGGGCGGGTCCGTGGTCTCTTCGGTCTCGTCGGCGGTCGCTGCCACAGTTCCTCTGCCCCTACTCGGTGAGCCCTACTCGATGAGCGCGTCCGGCTTGCCCTTGGCGCGCGGGCGTTCCTGGACCATCTTGCCCCAGACGATCAGCCGGTACTTGCTGGTGAACTCCGGTGTGCACGTGGTGAGGGTGATGTAGCGGCCGGGGCGGGTGAAGCCGGAGCCCGGCGGGACGGGGTCCAGCACGCTGACGTTGGCCGGCGAGGTCACCGGGAGCATCGAGGTGACCCGGTACACGAAGTAGGTGTCCTGCGTCTCGACCACGACCGCGTCGCCCGGTGTGAGCCGGTTGATGTACCGGAACGGCTCGCCGTGGGTGTTGCGGTGCGCGGCGAGACCGAAGTTGCCGGTCTTGTCCTGGGGCATGGCCGTCTTCAGCGGGGCCTCGCCGTAGTGCCCGACCATGCCCTTGTCGAGCACCCGCTTGTTGCTGATGCCCTCGGCGATGGGGGCGACCACGTCCAGCTTGGGGATGTGCAGGATGGCGAAGCCCTGGCCCGGCTCGAAGACGCCCGGGCTGCGCTTGCCGCTGGCCCAGTCGTCCTGGAGCCGGTGCGTGGCGCTGCCGGCCTGCGCGTGCGCGCGGACGTTCGTCCACCACAGCTGGTAGGTGACGAACAGCAGCATCAGCACGCCGGTGGTGATGAACAGCTCGCCGATGGCCCGGCTCGCGAGTGTCGCCGGGCTGGGCTTGCGCAGTCTGGCCTGACGCCGGGCCTCCACCCGGGTCAGGGGGCGCTGCGGGTCGCGTTCGACGGGGGCCG
>NZ_JACBWZ010000206.1 GCF_013870595.1 Streptomyces sp. WELS2
GAGAAAGGAAGTCCCGGCGTGTCCCCAGCGTTCCGTTCCAGCCGGGCCGGATCGTCGCCCGCACCGGACCGGCCGTGTGCGGCCGGTGCTACGAGGTGCCGGAGGCGATGCGCGCCGAGGTGGCCGCCGTGGAGCCGGCGGCGCACGCCGAGACGAGCTGGGGCACGCCGGCGGTGGATGTGAACGCCGGGGTGCACGCGCAGCTCGACCGGCTCGGGGTGTGCGACCGGGCGCGAACGCCGGTGTGCACGCTGGAGTCGAAGGATCACTTCTCGTACCGCCGCGACCGCACCACCGGGCGGCTCGCCGGCTATGTCTGGCTGGACTGATAGGGCATGACGGACCGTAAGACCGAACTCGCCGCCAATCTGGCGAAGGTGGAGGAACGCATCACCGCCGCGTGTGTGGCGGCGGGGCGCAAGCGGGAGGAGGTGACCCTGATCGTGGTCACCAAGACCCACCCGGCGAGCGATGTGCGGATCCTGTCGGAGCTCGGTGTGCGCCATGTCGCCGAGAACCGCGACCAGGAGGCGGCCCCGAAGGCCGCCGATTGTGCGGATCTGCCACTGAAGTGGCACTTTGTCGGTCAGTTGCAGACCAACAAGGTGCGTTCCGTGGTCGGTTACGCCGATGTCGTGCAGTCGGTCGACCGTGCACGGCTCGTCACCGCGCTGTCGAAGGAGGCGGTGCGGGCTCGGCGCGAGGTGGGCTGTCTGCTCCAGGTCGCGCTCGACGCCGGGGCGAACGGCCGGGGCGACCGCGGTGGCGTGGCCCCGGGCGGAATCGAAGAGTTGGCCGACCTCGTCGCCGACGCGCCCGGGCTGCGGCTCGACGGACTGATGACCGTCGCCCCGCTCACCGGGGAGTACGCGGGACGCGAACAGGCGGCGTTCGAGCGGCTCATGGATTTGTCGACCGACCTGCGCCGGGCTCATCCGGCTGCAACCATGGTGTCGGCAGGGATGAGCGCGGACCTCGAGCAGGCCGTGGCGGCCGGGGCGACACATGTGCGCATTGGCACCGCGGTACTCGGAGTCCGACCCAGGCTCGGGTAACGTCGCCAAGAAGTCGGACCACAGCAGAAAATATGGTCAATGCCCGTGAAGTTGGGCACAACGACCACGTGGATCGCGGGCACTTGGCAGTCGTCAGCCGATCCACCACAGAGCGGAGGACTCAGAGCATGGCCGGCGCGATGCGCAAGATGGCGGTCTACCTCGGCCTCGTGGAGGACGATGGGTACGACGGCCGTGGATTCGACCCCGACGACGACTTCGAGCCGGAGCTGGACCCGGAGCCCGAGCGGGACCACCGGCGGCACGAACCGCCACATCAGCCGCACGGTACGCATTCGCCCCAAAGGGACGAAGAGGTGCGGATCGTGCAGCCGCCCGCGCCTCGCGAACCGGTTTCCCGTTCGACTTCGCTCGCCGCGGAATCCGGACGTCCGGCGCGCATCGCGCCCGTGGCATCCATCACACAAGAACGCCAGTCCCTGGAGAAGAACGCGCCGGTGATCATGCCCAAGGTTGTGTCGGAACGAGAGCCTTACCGAATCACCACGCTTCACCCGCGGACCTACAACGAGGCCCGTACCATCGGGGAACACTTCCGTGAGGGCACCCCGGTGATCATGAATCTGACCGAGATGGATGACACAGACGCGAAGCGACTTGTCGACTTTGCGGCCGGTTTGGTGTTTGGTCTTCACGGCAGCATCGAACGGGTGACGCAGAAGGTGTTCCTGTTGTCTCCTGCTAACGTCGATGTCACGGCGGAGGACAAGGCCCGCATCGCAGAGGGCGGGTTCTTCAACCAGAGCTGAGACGCAACGCAGGACCGAAGCACGGAAAAGCATGGACAGGGGAGAGGGAACCGCAGGCCATGAGCGTGTTCGCGCAGGTGATCTACATCGCGCTGATGGTGTTCCTCGTCATCCTCATCTTCCGGCTGGTCATGGACTACGTCTTCCAGTTCGCCCGCTCGTGGCAACCCGGCAAGGCGATGGTGGTCGTTCTGGAGGCCACCTACACTGTCACCGATCCACCGCTGAAGCTTCTGCGGCGGTTCATCCCGCCGCTGCGTCTCGGGGGCGTGGCGCTCGACCTGTCCTTCTTCGTACTGATGATCATCGTCTACATTCTCATCTCCATCGTGCAGGGTTTCGTGAGATGAGGGTGGGCGATCCGGTCTTGCCGACTGCCGATGACTACGTTGAGGTGAAGAGATGCCGTTGACCCCCGAGGACGTGCGGAACAAGCAGTTCACGACCGTCCGCCTCCGAGAAGGCTATGACGAGGACGAGGTCGATGCCTTCCTCGACGAGGTCGAAGCCGAACTGACCCGTCTGCTCCGGGAGAACGAGGACCTGCGCGCCAAGCTGGCCGCCGCGACGCGAGCCGCCGCGCAGAACCAGCAGAACGCGCGCAAGCCTCCGGAGCAGGACCAGCAGCAGCAACACCCGCAGCAGCAACACCCTCAGCAGCAGCAGGGCATGCGAGGTCCCGGCCAGCCGGTGCCCGCCGGGATATCGGGCCCGCCGCAGCAGCAGATGGGCGGCCCCATGGGTGGTCCGCCCCAGCTGCCGAGCGGTGCCCAGCAGCTGCCCGCCGGCCCCGGCGGTCAGGGCGGCCCGCAGGGTCCCGGCCCGATGGGCCAGGGTCCGATGGGTCAGGGCCCGATGGGCGGTCAGCCGCCCATGCAGCAGCAGATGGGCGGCCCGATGGGCGGTCCCATGGGTGGCCCCATGGGCGGTCCGATGGGTGGCCCCGGTCAGGGCCCCGGTGGCGACAGCGCCGCCCGTGTCCTCTCGCTGGCCCAGCAGACCGCCGACCAGGCGATCGCCGAGGCCCGCTCCGAGGCCAACAAGATCGTCGGCGAGGCCCGCAGCCGCGCCGAGGGTCTGGAGCGTGACGCCCGTGCCAAGGCCGACGCCCTGGAGCGGGACGCGCAGGAGAAGCACCGCGTGGCCATGGGCTCCCTGGAGTCCGCGCGCGCCACGCTGGAGCGCAAGGTCGAGGACCTGCGCGGCTTCGAGCGCGAGTACCGCACGCGGCTGAAGTCGTACCTGGAGTCGCAGCTGCGTCAGCTGGAGACCCAGGCCGACGACTCGCTGGCCCCGCCGCGCACCCCGGCCGCCGCCTCGCTGCCGCCGTCCCCGACGCCCTCCATGGCTCCGGCCGGCGCCGGTGCCCCGTCCTACGGCGGCAACCAGTCGATGGGCGGTTCGCAGGCCCCGTCCGGTCCGTCCTACGGCGGCCAGCAGCAGATGACCCCGGCCATGACGCAGCCCATGGCCCCGGTCCGTCCGCAGGGTCCGTCCCCGATGGGCCAGGCTCCCTCGCCGATGCGCGGGTTCCTGATCGACGAGGACGACAACTGAGCACCGGGCATGGTGTGTAGGACGCCTTGAGCGTCGGCAGCATTCAGGGCGCGGCCCCGGGTTACGATCCGGGGCCGCGCCCTTTTGTGCGGAATCTGCTTCCCCTGGCGCCGATTGAGGTGCCGCGGCTGTGGTCGCGCTTCCTCGCGCGGCCGCGATCCCGTGCGCGGGGCGTGCGGGAGCCCTTCGGGGGCGCGGTCTGGCCCGGGGCGCGCGGGCGGACGGGAGTGGGCAACGGGCTCACGGCGTACGCGCCGTACCGACCGCGCTCCTCCGAGCCGTTGGAGCCGCGGTGATCGTTTTCGGGTAGCCTTGCCCGTGCGCCGGGGTGCGTAGCGCAGATGGTCGTCGCGCCTCGATGGCATCTAGGAGGACGCCGGTTCGAATCCGGCCCGCCCCGGCGCACCCGCTCTTGCCTGACACCGAAGGCCCGGCCCCCCACAGGGGACCGGGCCTTTTGGCCGTCCGGCGGCTACGCCTTGCGCAGGCGGAACGTCAGCGACAGACCCTCGTCGGTGAACGGCTCGCCGTAGCCGCCGTCGGCCTCGCCCTGGGCGAAGTCGGTCGCGAGGACCTCGTCGGCGATCAGACCGGCGTGCTCGGCCAGGGCCGCGACGACCGCCGGGTCCGTGGAGGTCCAGCGCAGCGCGATCCGGTCGGCGACGTCCAGGCCGCTGTTCTTGCGGGCCTCCTGGATCAGCCGGATCGCGTCCCGGGCCAGGCCCGCCTGCCGCAGCTCCTCGGTGATCTCCAGGTCCAGCGCCACCGTGGCACCGGAGTCGGAGGCCACCGACCAGCCCTCGCGCGGAGTCTCCGTGATGATCACCTCGTCCGGGGCGAGGGTGATGGTCTCACCGTCGACCTCCACGGACGCCGTGCCCTGCCGCAGCGCGAGGGACAGCGCGGCGGCGTCGGCGCCCGCGATGGCCTTCGCCACGTCCTGCACCCGCTTGCCGAACCGCTTGCCCAGCGCCCGGAAGTTGGCCTTGGCGGTGGTGTCGACCAGGCTGCCGCCGACCTCGGACAGGGACGCCAGGGAGGAGACGTTCAGCTCCTCGGTGATCTGCGTGTGCAGCTCCGGGTCCAGGGACTCGAACCCGGTGGCCGCGATCAGCGCGCGGGACAGCGGCTGACGGGTCTTGACGCCGGACTCCGCGCGGGTGGCGCGGCCCAGCTCCACCAGCCGGCGGACCAGCACCATCTGCCGGGACAGCTCCGGGTCGATCGCCGACAGGTCGGCCTCCGGCCAGGCGGCCAGGTGCACGGACTCCGGCGCGCCCGGGGTGACCGGGACGACCAGGTCCTGCCACACCCGCTCGGTGATGAACGGGGTGATCGGCGCCATCAGCTTGGTGACCGTCTCCAGCACCTCGTGCAGCGTGCGCAGCGCGGCCTTGTCACCCTGCCAGAAGCGGCGGCGCGAGCGGCGGACGTACCAGTTGGACAGGTCGTCGACGAACGCGGACAGCAGCTTGCCGGCGCGCTGGGTGTCGTAGGCCTCCAGCGCCTGGGTCACCTGGTCGGTCAGCGCGTGCAGTTCGGACAGCAGCCAGCGGTCCAGCACCGGGCGGTCGGCCGGCGACGGGTCCGCGGCGGACGGCGCCCATCCCGACGTACGGGCGTACAGCGCCTGGAAGGCGACCGTGTTCCAGTAGGTCAGCAGCGTCTTGCGGACGACCTCCTGGATGGTGCCGTGGCCGACCCGGCGCGCGGCCCACGGGGAGCCGCCGGCCGCCATGAACCAGCGCACCGCGTCCGCGCCGTGCTCGTCCATCAGCGGGATCGGCTGGAGGATGTTGCCCAGGTGCTTGGACATCTTGCGGCCGTCCTCGGCCAGGATGTGGCCGAGGCAGACCACGTTCTCGTACGACGACTTGTCGAAGACGAGCGTGCCGACGGCCATCAGCGTGTAGAACCAGCCGCGGGTCTGGTCGATGGCCTCGGAGATGAACTGGGCCGGGTACCGGCTCTCGAACAGCTCCTTGTTCTTGTACGGGTAGCCCCACTGCGCGAACGGCATCGAACCGGAGTCGTACCAGGCGTCGATCACCTCGGGCACGCGCACCGCTTCGAGGGAACAGCCCTCGTGCGGGCAGGTGAAGGTGACCTCGTCGATGTACGGGCGGTGCGGGTCGAGGCCGGACTGGTCGGTGCCGGTCAGCTCGCTCAGCTCGGTGAGGGAGCCGACGCAGGTGAGGTGGTCCTCCGCACAGCGCCAGATCGGCAGCGGGGTGCCCCAGTAGCGGTTGCGGGACAGCGCCCAGTCGATGTTGTTGTTCAGCCAGTCCCCGTACCGGCCGTGCTTGACCGTCTCGGGGAACCAGTTGGTCTTCTCGTTCTCCCGGACCAGCCGGTCCTTGACGGCCGTCGTGCGGATGTACCAGGAGGGCTGCGCGTAGTAGAGCAGCGCGGTGTGGCAGCGCCAGCAGTGCGGGTAGCTGTGCTCGTACGGCAGGTGCTTGAAGAGGAGGCCGCGCTGCGACAGGTCCTCGGTGAGCTTTTCGTCCGCCTTCTTGAAGAACACGCCGCCGACCAGCGGGACGTCCGCGTCGAAGGTGCCGTCCGGGCGGACCGGGTTCACGACCGGCAGGCCGTAGGAGCGGCAGACCTTGAGGTCGTCCTCACCGAAGGCCGGGGACTGGTGGACCAGACCCGTGCCGTCCTCGGTGGTGACGTAGTCGGCGTTCACCACGAAGTGCGCGGGCTCCGGGAACTCCACCAGCTCGAAGGGGCGCTGGTACGTCCAGCGCTCCATCTCGGCGCCGGTGAAGGTCTGGCCCGTGCTCTCCCAGCCCTCGCCGAGCGCCTTGGCGAGCAGCGGCTCGGCGACGACGAGCTTCTCCTCGCCGTCGGTCGCGACGACGTAGGTGACCTCCGGGTGCGCGGCGACCGCCGTGTTGGACACCAGCGTCCAGGGGGTCGTCGTCCACACCAGGAGCGCGGCCTGGCCGGCGAGCGGACCGGAGGTGAGCGGGAAGCGGACGTACACGGACGGGTCGACGACCGTCTCGTAGCCCTGCGCCAGCTCGTGGTCGGACAGGCCGGTGCCGCAGCGCGGGCACCAGGGGGCGACGCGGTGGTCCTGGACCAGCAGGCCCTTGCCGAAGATCTGCTTCAGCGACCACCACACGGACTCCACGTACTCGGGGTCCATCGTGCGGTAGGCGTCGTCCAGGTCGACCCAGTAGCCCATGCGGGTGGTCAGCTCGGCGAAC
Source organism: Streptomyces sp. WELS2 (assembly GCF_013870595.1). Taxonomy (GTDB): domain Bacteria; phylum Actinomycetota; class Actinomycetes; order Streptomycetales; family Streptomycetaceae; genus Streptomyces. Next base: position 6,598 of record NZ_JACBWZ010000206.1, read on the forward strand.
GCGTCGGTGTGCCGGGTCACGGACTCGCGGCACTTGGCGTTGAACTCGGCGATGCCGTACGCCTCGATGTCCTGCTTGCCGGAGAAGCCCAGCTCCTTCTCGACGGCCAGCTCGACGGGCAGGCCGTGGCAGTCCCAGCCGGCCTTGCGGGCCACGTGGTAGCCGCGCATGGTGCGGAAGCGGGGGAAGACGTCCTTGAAGACGCGCGCCTCGATGTGGTGGGCACCGGGCATGCCGTTGGCGGTGGGCGGGCCCTCGTAGAACACCCACTCCGGGCGGCCCTCGGACCGCTCCAGGCTCTTGGCGAAGATCTTCTGCTCGCGCCAGAAGTCGAGCACGGCGTGCTCAAGAGCGGGCAGGTCGACCTGTGCGGGCACCTGGCGGTACGTCGGCGCTGTCATCTGCGAGCATCCTCCAACGGACTTGCTGCCTTCCGTCGGAGGGACGAGAGCCTTCGATCCTGTGTACGCCGTGTGCGGCGCGCTCCCGCGGTACCACCCTCCTTGGCCCCCGGCACGCCGTACGCGCCGGTGAGCCCCCTCATTGGGCTCGCGAAGCCGGTTCTACTCGCCGTGACCCTGCGGCTGCGGCTTTCTTCCGGCGGCTCCGGGGTGATCTTCACGTCGCGCTCGCCCCCGGGCTCACACCGTCCCCGGGTCGCTCTGGGCTGCGTACGCCGCTACTCGTCCCCATCCACGCTTCTCGCTCCGCCCAGTGTACGGCGCCGCGCGGACAGCGGCGGACCGGTTTTCCCCGGGGCGGGGACGGGCGGCCGGCGAGCGGGCCGGGTGCCCCGAATGGCGAGGGGCGCCGGCGCCGGTCCCGGCCGGCCCGGGGCGGGCGGATTACCCGGCGGGGAGCTGGGCACAACGGATGCAGGCCCGTGGCTCGGGGGGTGCGGGCGGGCGAATCGGGCGGTGTGCCCCGTTGCCGCGGGACCCAAGTCGATTTATCGTCCCAGCACGATTCGCGAGCAAGATCACAATATGTGAAGGGGCCGCGGCCATGGTGGCGAAGAAGACCGCCGTACAGCAGCCGGCGACCGGGAAGACCGGCGCGCGGCCTGCCGCCGGGAGGGCGGCCCCCGACAGGACCGCCCCGGACCGGACGGCCCCGCCCCGGACGGCCGTTTCGAAGACGGCCGCGAAGGACACCAAGGCCGCGAAGAACGCGCAGAACGCGAAAAGTGCGAAAAGCACGAAGAGCGCGGAGAGCGCGAAGCTCGCGAAGGCCGTGAAGGAGTCGGCTTCCGGGGCGAGGACGGCCGTCGCCGAGAACACGGCGAACGGCAAGCAGAAGCCGGTCGGCGAGAAGACGGCGGCCGGCGGGAAGGCCGCGGTTGGCAAGAAGGCGGCGGCTGGGAAGAAGGCGGTGGGGAAGAAGACAGCGGGTGCGGACCCGGTCGCGAAGAAGGCCGCGGCCACGAAGAGGGGGGCCACGGACAAGGGGGCCACGAAGAAGGCGGTCGTCCCGGCGGCGACGGCCGGGAAGAGCGTCGCCGGGAAGACCGCCGTCCCCGAGGAAGCCGCCGCGGGGACGGCCGCGGCGCGGGCGGCGGCGCACGAGAGCACGGCCAAGAAAGCGGGCGCGGCGCGGGCCGCCAAGCAGACGGGAGCCACGACGGTGGTTGCGAAGAAGACTCCTGGCACGGCCACGGCGGAACAGACCGCCGTTCCCAAGGCGCGGGCGGGCGCGGCGGAGCCCGGCGAACTGGCGGTGCGCCCCGGCGAGGACCCCTGGTCCCCGGAGGAGGCCGACGAGGCGCGCGCGGAGCTGCAGTCCGAGCTGGAGCGGCTGCGGGCGGAGATCAGCTCCTCCGAGGCGTCCCTGGTCGGCCTGATGCGGGACTCCGGGGACGGCGCCGGCGACGACCAGGCCGACACCGGCACCAAGAACATCACGCGCGAGCACGAACTGGCGCTGGCCGCCAACGCGCGCGAGATGCTCACCCAGACCGAGCGCGCCCTGGAACGGCTGGACGCGGGCACCTACGGTCTGTGCGAGAACTGCGGCAATCCCATCGGCAAGGCCCGGATGCAGGCGTTCCCGAGGGCGACGCTGTGCGTGGAGTGCAAGCAGAAGCAGGAACGCCGCTCCTGAGGGCGCCCCGCCGTGCCGTAGTCTCGTGCCCAGTCAGGTACCTAGGCTGAGGGACTCACGTGGCAGAGGCGGAGCGCATCATCGGTACGCCGGACACCCCGGACGACGATCACCAGCAG
>NZ_JACBWZ010000207.1 GCF_013870595.1 Streptomyces sp. WELS2
CCACCGGTGCCGCCGGCCCCCGCCCCCTCGGGGCGTCGAGGCCGGTCGGTGCGCTGTTCGGCGGCCTTCTCCTCGCGGCCCCCCGGCTTCCCGGGCCCTTCAGCCGGCAGCGGCTTTTCCGGCGCCACGCCTTCGTTCGGCTGCTGCGGCTGCGGCTCGTCGCTCATGTCGTGCACGGACTCCTGTTTCGCGTCGTACGTTCCCGTACGCCTCGTACGCTTCTGCGCTCCCCCTGCTTGAAGACTCTCGCACCTGGCGTTCCGTTCCCGGATTCCGGAATGGTTCCGGCGGAAAACGCGTGGCCGGCCGCCGGGTCGCCGGGCTAGGCTCCTGCGCTTCGGTGTCGAGTGGTCCGAGGAGGTCGACTGACGTGGGCGCGGGACGGTTGTACGCGACTGTCACGGCAGGGGGGTTCCGACGGTACGCGACCTACCGTGCCGCCACTGCGGCAGGGGTGTTCACGAACACCGTCTTCGGTCTGATTCTCGTCTACACCTACCAGGCGCTGTGGGACGAGCGGCCCCACCTCGGCGGCTACGACCAGGCGCAGGCGCTGACCTACGTCTGGCTGGGGCAGGCCTTCCTGTCGACGCTGGCGATCGGGGGCGGCGGGGTCGAGGACGAGCTGATGGAGCGGATCCGCACCGGGGACGTGGCGATCGACCTGTACCGGCCGGCCGACCTCCAGCTGTGGTGGCTGGCGGCGGACCTGGGCCGGGCGCTGTTCCAGTTGCTGGGCCGGGGCGTCGTGCCGTTCGTGTTCGGCGCGCTGTGCTTCCCTGTGTCGCTGCCGGCCGACGCGGGCCGGTGGGCGGCGTTCCTGGTGGCCGTCGTCCTCGCGATGCTGGTCGGTTTCGGCATCCGGTACCTGGTGGCGCTGAGCGCGTTCTGGCTGCTGGACGGCACCGGTGTCACCCAGATGGCGTGGCTGCTCGGCTACTTCTGCTCGGGCATGCTGCTGCCGCTGAACGTGATCCCGGGCGCTCTCGGCGAGGTCGTCCGGGTGCTGCCCTGGTCCTCGCTGCTGCAAGCCCCGGCGGACGTCCTGCTGGGGCACGCCGACCCGCTGTCCACCTATCTGTTCCAGGGCGCCTGGGCGGTCGTGCTGCTCGGTGCCGGGCGGCTGGCGCAGTCGGCGGCCACGCGCCGGGTGGTGGTGCAGGGTGGCTGAGGGGCGCTTCGGGCGGGCGGCCGAGGGGGTACGGGCGTACGGGCTGATCGCGGGGATGTGGGTGCGGTCCACGATGGCCTACCGCGCGTCCTTCGCCATGACCACGTTCGGGAACTTCGCGGCGACCTTCCTCGACTTCGTCGCGATCATGCTGATGTTCTCCCGGGTGGACGCGCTCGGCGGCTACCCGCTGCCCGAGGTGGCGTTCCTGTACGGGCTGTCGGCGACCTCCTTCGGCCTGGCGGACCTGCTGACCGGGTCGATGGACCGGCTGGGCCGGCGGGTGCGGGACGGCACGCTGGACACGCTGTTGGTGCGCCCGGCGCCGGTGCTGGCGCAGCTGGCGGCCGACCGGTTCGCGCTCAGGCGGCTGGGCCGGGTGACGCAGGGCGCGCTGGTGCTGGGCTGGTCGCTGACCCGGGTGGACATCGGCTGGACGGCGGACCGGCTGCTGCTGATGCCGGTGATGCTGGCGAGCGGCTGCGGGATCTTCTGCGCGGTGTTCGTGGCGGGGGCCGCGTTCCAGTTCGTGGCGCAGGACGCCTCGGAGGTGCAGAACGCCTTCACCTACGGCGGGACGACGCTGCTCCAGTACCCGCCGACGGTGTTCGCGAAGGAGCTGGTGCGCGGGGTGACGTTCGTGCTGCCGCTGGCCTTCGTCAACTGGCTGCCCGCCACCTATGTGCTGGGGCGGCCGTATCCGCTGGGCCTGCCGGAGTGGACCGCGTTCGTCTCGCCGCTCGTGGCGGTGGCGTGCTGCGCGCTCGCGGGGCTGGCCTGGCGGGCGGGACTTCGTTCGTATCGCAGCACAGGGAGCTGACGTGGGCGACTTCATCACGCTGGAGAACGTCGAGAAGGTCTTCCAGGTGCGCCGCAAGACCGGGTTCTGGCGGCGGGAGCGGCGCGAGGTGCGGGCGGTGGACTCGCTGTCGTTCACCGTGGCCCGCGGGGAGATGGTCGGGTACATCGGGCCGAACGGCGCCGGGAAGTCGACCACCGTCAAGATGCTGACCGGGATCCTGACGCCGAGCGCCGGGCGGCTGCGGGTGGCGGGCATCGACCCGGCGCGGGAGCGGACCCGCCTGGCGCACCGGATCGGGGTGGTGTTCGGGCAGCGGACCACGCTGTGGTGGGACCTGCCGCTGATCGACTCCTACCGGCTGGCGCACCGCATGTACCGCATCCCGGACGCCCGTTACCGGCGGAACCTGGACCGGCTGGTGGAACTGCTGGAGCTGGGCGCCCTGCTGGACGTGCCGGTGCGGCAGCTGTCGCTGGGGCAGCGGATGCGCGGGGACATCGCGGCGGCCCTGCTGCACGACCCGGACGTGCTGTACCTGGACGAGCCGACGATCGGCCTGGACGTCGTGTCGAAGGCCAAGGTGCGGGAGTTCCTGCGGGAGGTGAACGCCGAGCGGGGCACGACCGTGCTGCTGACCACGCACGACCTCCAGGACATCGAGCAGCTGTGCTCCCGGGTGATGGTGATCGACCACGGCCGGCTGGTGTACGACGGCGCGCTCACGGGGCTGCACGAGGCCGGGGAGAGCGAGCGGACGCTGGTGGTGGACCTGGAGCGGGAGCTGCCGCCGGTGGAGGTGCCGGCGGCCCGGGTGGTGCGGGTGGAGGGGCCGCGGCAGTGGCTGGCGTTCCCGGCGGGGCAGTCGGCGGCGCCGCTCGTCGCGCATCTGGCGGCCCGCTATCCACTGGTGGACCTGTCGGTGCGGGAGCCGGACATCGAGGCGGTCATCGCCCGGATGTACGCGGAGCGGACGGCGCCGTAGCCCGCCGGCCGGCTAGGGCCTGTCCGACGAGTCGTCGCCCGAAGGGCGGCCGCGCGGCGTCGGGTGCGTGCTCTCGGCGGGCCGGATCCAGGCCCTCGTACCGGACGTACTCGGGTCTGGGGCCGGTGCGGCGAGAATGCGTGCATGACGTCGCGTGGCAGACGGGAGTTGTCAGACGGGTCCTAGGACGCGCACACCTTGGTCAGTTCCCCGGCCGCGTCCGTCACCGGGCTCACGTCCGGTGTCGCGTCGCCGTTCCTGATCGCCGTACGGACGTTGTCCACGGCCTTGCCGAGGTGGTCCACGGCCTTGTCGACGTCGGCGTCGTCGGTCTTGTCGCCGATCCCGCGGAGGTTCTTCTCGATGGAGTCGAGCGCGGCGTCGGCCTTGGCGGGGTCGTTCGCGGCGTTCTCCACGGCCTGCTGGAGGTCGGTGACGCCGTCGGCGACGGCGTCGGCGGTCTGTACGCAGTCCAGCGCCTTGTCCACGGCGTCGCAGCCGGTGGTCAGGCCGGCGGTGAGCGCGACGGCGGCCACCGTGGCGGCGACGATGGCGACCCGGGCCCGGCGTGGGCGTGGGCGTCGGCTGGCGGGCATGGCGGGTTCCCCTCCCCTGGGACGGCCGGGCGCGCGGCGGTGGGCCGCGCGCCCGTATCCACAGGGACGCCACCGGGTCCCGGCGGGTTGCCGGCGGGACCCCTCAAGGCTCGTCAGGCGCGCGCGCTCTCCAGGGCCGCCCGCTGGATCGCGGCCAGCTCGGCGCAGCCGCCGACGGCGAGGTCGAGCAGGGCGTTCAGCTCGTCGCGGGCGAAGGGCTCGGCCTCGGCGGTGCCCTGGACCTCGACGAAGCGGCCGTCGCCGGTGCAGACGACGTTCATGTCGGTGTCGGCGCGCACGTCCTCCTCGTAGCAGAGGTCGAGCAGCGGGACACCGCCGACGATGCCGACGGAGACGGCGCTGACGGTGCCGGTGAGCGGCTGCCGGCCGGCCTTGACCAGCTTCTTGCCCTGGGCCCAGGCGACGGCGTCGGCCAGGGCGACGTAGGCGCCGGTGATCGCCGCCGTGCGGGTGCCGCCGTCGGCCTGGAGGACGTCGCAGTCGAGGACGACGGTGTTCTCGCCGAGCGCCTTGTAGTCGATGACGGCGCGCAGGGAGCGGCCGATGAGCCGGGAGATCTCATGGGTGCGGCCGCCGATCTTGCCCTTGACGGACTCGCGGTCGCCGCGGGTGTTGGTGGCGCGGGGCAGCATGGCGTACTCCGCGGTGACCCAGCCCTCGCCGCTGCCCTTGCGCCAGCGCGGGACCCCCTCGGTGACGGAGGCGGTGCAGAAGACCTTGGTGTCGCCGAAGGAGATGAGCACGGAGCCCTCGGCGTGCTTGCTCCAGCCGCGTTCGATGGTGACCGGGCGGAGCTGTTCGGGCGTACGGCCGTCGATGCGAGACATGCCGCCGAGCCTAGCCGTAGCGGACGAAGGGGCTCCTCCCGCGGTGGGAGAAGCCCCTTCAGGGTGAACCGGTGCGGTTCACATCATGTCTTCGATCTCCGCGGCGATCGGGTCGGCGTCGGTGCCGATGACGACCTGGATGGCGGTGCCCATCTTCACGACGCCGTGGGCGCCGGCGGCCTTCAGGGCGGCCTCGTCGACCAGGCTCGCGTCGGACACCTCGGTGCGCAGCCGGGTGATGCAGCCCTCGATCTCCTCGATGTTGTCGATGCCACCGAGCCCGGCGACGATCTTCTCAGCCTTGCTGGCCATATTCCTTCTCCCTGCTCAGAACCGCTTGGTCGCAGTAACCCACAGTTGGCCCATCTTCGCGAGCGGTCGTGCCGTCCGTGCCCAAGGATGGCGATCACAACAGCGGAACCGTCCGCCGACTGGTCTACACCACCGTGGGGAAGGTCGCCAAACCCATGAGCGCCGAGAGCACGGCCGGCCCCCTCCGGGCCCGCTGGAACGGCCTGTTCCAGGGCCTGCAGAAGATGGGCCGCAGCCTCCAGCTGCCCATCGCCGTGCTGCCGGCGGCGGGCATCCTGAACCGGCTGGGCCAGCCCGATCTGTTCGGCGCGGACGGCCTGGGCTGGACGGACGTCTCCAAGGTGATGAGCGGGGCGGGCGGCGCCCTGCTGGACGGGCAGCTCGGGCTGCCGCTGCTGTTCTGCGTGGGCGTCGCGATCGGCATGGCGAAGAAGGCGGACGGCTCGACCGCGCTCGCGGCGGTGACCGGCTTCCTCGTCTACTACGGCGTGCTGCGGCAGTTCCCCGAGGCGTGCCCGGCGGGCGCGAGGGTGGTGACGACCGGCTGCCAGGCGGCGAGCGGCACGGTGACCGCGTTCACCTACCAGAACCCGGGCGTCTTCGGCGGCATCGTCATGGGTCTGCTGGCGGCCTTCTTCTGGGCCCGCTACCACCGCACCCGCCTGGTGGACTGGCTGGGCTTCTTCAACGGCCGCCGGCTGGTGCCGATCATCACGGCGTTCACGGCGATCGTGTTCGCGGCGCTGTGCCTGCTGGTCTGGCCGGCCGTCGGGGGCGCCCTGGAGAGCTTCGGCGGGTGGCTGCGGGACGCGGGCGCCTGGGGCGCGGGCATCTTCGGGGTGGCCAACCGGGCGCTGCTGGTGGTGGGGCTGCACCAGTTCCTCAACGTGCCCATCTGGTTCCAGTTCGGCAGCTACACCAAGCCCGACGGCACGGTGGTGCACGGCGACATCAACATGTTCCTCCAAGGGGACCCGCACGCCGGCCAGTTCACCTCGGGCTTCTTCCCGGTCATGATGTTCGCGCTGCCGGCCGCCGCGCTGGCCATCACGCACTGCGCGCGGCCGGAGCGGCGCAAGGAGACCGGCGGCCTGATGCTGTCGGTGGCGCTGACCTCGTTCGTGACCGGCATCACCGAACCGCTGGAGTACTCGTTCCTGTTCGTCGCGCCGGCCCTGTACGCCGTGCACGCCGTGCTCACCGGGGTGTCGATGGCTGTGACCTGGGCGCTCGGGGTGCACGACGGGTTCAGCTTCTCGGCGGGACTGATCGACTATGTGATCAACTGGAACCTGGCGACGAGACCGTGGGCGATCATCCCGATCGGCCTGTGCCTGGCGACCGTCTACTACACCGTCTTCCGCGTCGCGATCACCCGGTTCGACCTGAGGACACCGGGGCGGGAGCCGGCGGAGGAGGCGGAGGACGTCACCAAGGTCTGAGGCCGGGTCAGCGCGGGTCCAAGGCGCACAGCGCGTAGCGCCGCGGTCGCGGAATCACGGGTTCCTTACGCCGCCTTCATCGTGCTACAACAGGTCTACACCACAGGTGGTGTAGACCAGAGACGCTGCCGTCCCCTTCCATGGTTCCCGGGCGGCGCCCTGCCCGATGGAGGAAGTATGACCACCGCCACCGAGTCGGCGGCCCCGGCCAAGAAGCCGGCGAAGAAGAAGGGGGCGGGCCTGCTCCAGGGCCTGCAGAAGGTCGGCCGCAGCCTGCAGCTCCCGATCGCCGTCCTGCCGGCGGCGGGCATCATGGTCCGCCTCGGCCAGGACGACATCTTCGGCAAGGACGGCCTGGGCTGGGACAAGGTCGCGACCGTCTTCAACGCCGCGGGCGGTGCCATCACCGGCAGCCTCCCCATCCTGTTCTGCATCGGTGTGGCCATCGGCTTCGCCAAGAAGGCGGACGGCTCCACCGCGCTCGCCGCGCTGGTCGGCTTCCTCGTCTACGACAAGGTGCTGCAGGCCTTCCCGGTGACCGAGGAGCACATCGAGAAGGGCAAGATCGTCGCGGCGACGTACAACAACCCGGGGGTGCTCGGCGGCATCATCATGGGTCTGCTCGCCGCCGTGATCTGGCAGCGGTTCCACCGCACCAAGCTGGTGGACTGGCTCGGCTTCTTCAACGGCCGCCGGCTGGTGCCGATCATCATGGCCTTCGTCGGCACCCTGGTCGGCGTGCTCTTCAGCCTCGTCTGGGAGCCCATCGGCGACGGCATCACCAGCTTCGGTGAGTGGATGACCGGCCTCGGCTCCGGTGGCGCCGCCCTGTTCGGCCTGGTCAACCGCGGTCTGATCCCGATCGGCATGCACCAGTTCGTCAACACCGTGGCGTGGTTCCAGCTCGGCGACTTCAAGAACGCCTCCGGTGAGATCGTGCACGGCGACATCACCCGGTTCCTCGCCGGCGACTCCTCCGCCGGCCTCTTCCAGACCGGCTTCTTCCCGATCATGATGTTCGGTCTGCCGGCCGCCGCGATCGCCATCGCGCACTGCGCCCGCCCCGAGCGCCGCAAGGCCGTGATGGGCATGATGGTCTCCCTGGCGCTGACCTCCTTCGTGACCGGTGTGACCGAGCCCATCGAGTTCACCTTCATGTTCATCGCCCCGGTCCTCTACGTCGTCCACGCGGTGCTGACGGCCGTGTCCATGGCGGTCACCTGGGGGCTGGGCGTCCACGCCGGCTTCAACTTCTCGGCCGGCGCGATCGACTACGTCCTGAACTGGAACCTGGCGACCAAGCCCTGGCTGATCATTCCGGTCGGCCTGGTGTTCGCGGCCGTCTACTACGCGGTCTTCCGGTTCGCGATCGTCAAGTTCGACCTGAAGACCCCGGGCCGCGAGCCCGAGGAGGAGGTCGAGGACCTCACCAAGGCGTGAGCGAGACGTGACGAAGGCCCCGGAGCCCATGGCTCCGGGGCCTTCTCGCGTGCCGGGGCGTCAGATCTCGTACGTCCGCCGGGGCACGGCCAGCTCCACCGGTCCGGGGAACACCTCGCGCGCGTGCCGCAGGTTGACCTGGGGGTCCGTCCACGGCGGGATGTGGGTCAGCACCAGCCGGCGGGCGCCCGCGCGGGCCGCCGTCTCGCCCGCCTCACGGCCGTTGAGGTGCAGGTCAGGGATGCTCTCCTTGCCGTGCGTGAACGCGGCCTCGCACAGGAACAGGTCGGTGTCCCGGGCCAGCTCGTCCAGCGCCTCGGTGACACCCGTGTCGCCGGAGTACGTCAGCGACTTCCCGCCGTGCTCCACGCGGATGCCGTACGCCTCCACGGGGTGGCGGACCCGCTCGGTGTGCACGGTGAAGGGGCCGATCTCGAAGGTGGAGGGCTTCACGGTGTGGAAGTCGAAGACCTCGCTCATGGAGGAGGCTGAGGGGGTGTCCGCGTAGGCCGTGGTCAGGCGGTGTTCGGTGCCCTCGGGGCCGTAGACCGGCAGGGGGTCGCACCGGCCGCCCTCGTGGCGGTAGTAGCGGGCCACGAAGTACGCGCACATGTCGATGCAGTGATCGGCGTGCAGGTGGCTGAGGAAGATCGCGTCGAGGTCGTAGAGACCGCAGTGGCGCTGCAGCTCGCCCAGGGCGCCGTTGCCCATGTCGAGAAGCAGCCGGAAGCCGTCGGCCTCGACGAGGTAGCTCGAACAGGCCGATTCCGCGGACGGGAACGACCCCGAGCAGCCGACGACGGTGAGCTTCATGAAGCAGAAACCTCCGTTGGCGCAAAAGCGGTGGGCAGGATGGTGGGGCCACTCGGACGAGGGGCTGAGGGGCTGTCGGGGGTCGTGCGGTCCGTCGAGCGTAAGGCGCGACGGCGCGGGTCGCTCCTCCGCCAGGGGCCGTTGTGGGCGAACTCACCTGCGCTGTCACCGGTTCGGCTGGACCGGGGGCGCAACGGGTTCCCGGGAGGGCGCGCGATGTGCGGCGCGCGCCGGTAACGTCGTCGTATGGACACGTCCTGGTGGCTGGCGCTCGCCGCGGTGGTGCTGCTCGCGCTGGTGGCCACGCTCGTCCCCGGGGTCAACATATCGGCACAGCTGTTTGTCGTACAAACGTTTTACTAGCACGTCCG
>NZ_JACBWZ010000208.1 GCF_013870595.1 Streptomyces sp. WELS2
GGGCCGGTGGGCCGGGCGCGCGGGTCGTCGGGTCATCCGGCGGTGGGGGCGGATGAACGAGGGCAGCAGAGCCATGGTGTCGACCATTGAAAGTCCGCAGGTCGGGGCGGCGCCAGAGGGACGCGGCAAGTCGTGGAAGGTTGTACGGCCGACGGTAAAGGTCCCGTAAAGGGTGAATGTGTGTCATGTGTGCGGATGCGGTGGGTCTTGTGCGGGTGCGGCGAGGGTCAGCTCCGTCGCAGCAGCCGGGTCGCGCCCGCCGCCACCGTGGTCGCCAGGACCCAGCCCGCGAGGATCATCGCCGTCGTCAGCCACTGCCAGCCGCCGCGCAGCTGCCACTGGCCCGTCTGGCCGAGGTCGATCACCGGCAGCAGCAGGTCCAGCGTGAACAGCGCCGGGCTCCAGGCCGGGTGTCCGGAGCTCACCGGCGGATGGTCGGCGTGCGCGAACGCCAGCGTGCCCGCCGCCCACAGCACCGCCATCCACACCGCGGCCCGGCCCGGCCGGTAGCCGTAGGCCACCGTCCAGTCCTGCGCGTACCCCCAGACCTTGGCGGCCGGTGGCAGCGTCTCGCGCCGCCGGCGCTGCTTGGCGAGCAGCACCTCGCGCGCGTCCTCGTCCTCACCGGCGGAGCGCAGCACCGAGGCCAGCCGCTCGTACGGCTCCGGGGCGTACTCGGCGGTGGCCGCCGCCACCCAGTCCAGGCGCCGGGTCAGCGGGAACGGGCCCTGCGGCACCAGGTTCTCGTAGGTGAACCCGCCCATGTGGAGATTGCCCGCCTCCGGCCAGCTGCTCGCCCGGTCCACCAGGTTCACCACCCGCGCGCCCGACAGCACCACCTTGCCGCGCTGCGGCTTGTCCCCGAGGAAGCGCAGCTCCGGCGTCTGCACCCGGCGCAGCGACAGCTCCTGGTCGTCGGTGAAGGAGAACCGGGCCCGCTCCAGGTCGACGGCGTCCCCGAAGCGGCCGTCGTCCAGCCGCACCCCGCCCCGGCACTCGAAGCGCTGGATGCGCGTGCCGTGCGCGGGGGTGGTGCCGCTGAGCGCCGGACCGCCCACGCCGGCCGGGGTCAGGTAGAGGGTGCGCTCGACCGTGAGCTGGGGGGCGTTCAGGGCGAACCGGGAGTGGGGGTTGGTGAGTTTCGCGCCGCGCAGGCTGAGCGAGACGCCGACCTGGGCGCCGCGCAGACTCAGCTCGCCGTGCGACTCCAGCATCTCCGCCTGGAGGTCCTGGCCGACGGTCATGCCGTCCGCCGCGATCGACCGGCCGCCGCGGTCGCGGTAGACGATCGCCTGGTTGAGTAACAGGTCGGTGCCGATCTGCGCGTCCGTCAGCCGGACCCCGCCCGGGAACCGGGAGCGCGGCAGATGCAGATCGCCCTCGGTGTGCACCCGGGCCGCCTCCAGCCGTGGCACCGCGCAGTCCACCAGGCGCACGGTCGTGAACCGGGCCTCCGGCAGCCGGATCTCCTGGTCGAAACGGCACCTCGTCAGCTCCACGTACGGCGTGACCTGGCCGCCCGCGAGATCCACCACGTCGGTGATCCGTACGCCGACGAGCTTGAGCGAGGACACCCGGCCGGCCAGCGCCGGCGGGCCGTCCAGCAGCAGCCAGCAGACGATGCGCGCCCGCACGGTCCGCTCCGGGCCCCACGGATGCCCCCCGTGCGGGTCGTCCGCCGCCGGATCCCCGCTGCTCAGGTCGTACACGCTGCCGTTGCGGAAGGCCTGCCACATGCCCGCCTCGGCCGCGGTCAGGTCGTCCGGCAGGTCCCCGGTGGCGATGCGGACGCCGGCTCCCTCGGTCACCGCTCTCCTCTCTCCGTGCCCTCTGCCTGTGCCCTGTGTTTCGTACAGCCGTTCATGCCCGTTGTGTGACCTGCCGAACACCCCGCGTGAAGCTGATCGTCCGGATTCCGGCCACCGTCTGTACCAGGCATTGGCCCGCGGAGAACGGGCTGACGGGGGTTGTCGCGTCCGCCCGCGCGACGTCAAGTACCGGGTTTTGGCCCACGGCCGTCCCGCCATTGGCCCACGCTCTGTATCAGCCACTGATACGCGCGGACGGCTCCCGACGGCGGTCTGAGAGAATTGGCACTGTGATTTCCCGAATCGATCTGCGCGGCGACGCCCTTCCCGAGGGCCCCGCCCTGCGCGACCTGCTGCCCCGAGCCGACTTCGACGTTCAGGCCGCCCTGGAGAAGGTGCGCCCGATCTGCGAGGCCGTGCATCATCGCGGCGACGCGGCGCTGATCGACTTCGCCGAGAAATTCGACGGAGTACGGCTGGAAAACGTCCGTGTCCCGGCGCAGGCGCTCACCGACGCGCTCGCCGCTCTCGACCCGGCCGTGCGCGCCGCCCTGGAGGAGTCCATCCGCCGCGCCCGGCTGGTCCACCGCGCCCAGCGCCGTACCACCCACACCACCCAGGTGGTGCCGGGCGGCTCGGTCACCGAGAAGTGGGTGCCGGTGGAACGGGTCGGGCTGTACGCGCCCGGCGGCCGGTCCGTGTACCCGTCCTCCGTGGTGATGAACGTGGTGCCCGCGCAGGAGGCCGGCGTCGGGTCCATCGCGCTCGCCTCCCCGGCCCAGGCCGATTTCGGCGGCCTGCCGCACCCGACGATCCTGGCCGCCTGTGCCCTGCTCGGCGTGGACGAGGTGTACGCCGCGGGCGGCGCCACCGCCGTCGCGATGTTCGCGTACGGCACCGAGTCCTGCCCGCCCGCCAACATGGTCACCGGCCCCGGCAACATCTGGGTCGCCGCCGCCAAGCGCTACTTCACCGGCAGGATCGGCATCGACGCCGAGGCCGGCCCGACCGAGATCGCGATCCTCGCCGACGACACCGCCGACCCGGTGCACGTGGCCGCCGACCTGATCAGCCAGGCCGAGCACGACCCGCTCGCGGCGGCCGTCCTGGTCACCGACTCCGCCGACCTGGCGGACGCGGTGGAGAAGGAGCTGGCACCGCAGGTCGCGGCCACCCGGCACGTGGACGACCGGATCGTGCCCGCCCTGGGGGGCAGGCAGTCCGCGATCGTCCTCGTGGACGGCGTCGAGGAGGGCCTGAAGGTGGTCGACGCCTACGGCGCCGAGCACCTGGAGATCCAGACCGCCGACGCCGCCGCGGTCGCCGGCCGGGTGCGCAACGCGGGCGCGATCTTCATCGGCCCCTGGGCCCCCGTCTCGCTCGGCGACTACGCGGCCGGGTCCAACCACGTCCTGCCCACCGGCGGCTGCGCCTGCCACTCCTCGGGCCTGTCCGTCCAGTCCTTCCTGCGCGGCATCCACATCGTGGACTACACCAAGGACGCGCTCGCCGAGGTCGCCCACCACGTGGTGACGCTGGCGGAGGCGGAGGACCTGCCCGCGCACGGCGCGGCGATCAAGGCGAGGTTCGGCTGGAAGGTACCCGAGAGCAAGTGACCGGCAACCCCTCTGTGTCCCGTTGGGACGAGCTGCCCATCCGTGACGAGCTGCGCGGCAAGTCCCCCTACGGCGCGCCCCAGCTGGACGTGCCCGTACGGCTGAACACCAACGAGAACCCCTACCCGCTGCCCGAAGCGCTGGTCGAGCGGATCGCGGAGCGGGTGCGCGAGGCGGCCCGCGACCTGAACCGCTACCCGGACCGGGACGCGGTGCGGCTGCGCACCGAGCTGGCCGCGTACCTGACGAAGAGCGCCGGGTACCCCCTCGGCATGGAGAACGTCTGGGCCGCCAACGGCTCCAACGAGGTCATCCAGCAGCTGCTGCAGACCTTCGGCGGGCCGGGCCGCACGGCCATCGGCTTCGAGCCGTCGTACTCGATGCACGCGCTCATCGCGCGCGGCACCGGCACCGGCTGGATCTCCGGCCCCCGGAACGAGGACTTCACGATCGACCTCGCCGCCGCCGAGCGGGCCATCGCCGAGCACAAGCCGGACGTCGTCTTCGTCACCACCCCCAACAATCCCACCGGCAACGCGGTCCCGCCCGAGACCGTCCTCGCGCTGTACGAGGCGGCGCAGGCGGCCAAGCCGTCCATGGTGATCGTGGACGAGGCGTACATCGAGTTCAGCCACGGCGCCTCGCTGCTGCCGCTGCTGGACGGCCGCCCGCACCTGGTGATCTCCCGCACGATGTCCAAGGCGTTCGGCGCCGCCGGCCTGCGCCTCGGCTACCTGGCCGCGCACCCGGCCGTCGTGGACGCCGTCCAGCTGGTCCGGCTGCCCTACCACCTGTCGGCCGTCACCCAGGCGACCGCGCTGGCCGCGCTGGAGCACACCGACACGCTGCTCGGGTACGTCGAGCAGCTGAAGGCCGAGCGGGACCGGCTGGTCACCGAGCTGCGCGCGATCGGCTACGAGGTCACCGAGTCCGACGCCAACTTCGTGCAGTTCGGCCGGTTCGCCGACGCCCACGAGGCCTGGCGGAAGATCCTCGACCGGGGCGTGCTGGTCCGGGACAACGGCGTACCGGGGTGGCTGCGGGTGTCCGCCGGCACCCCGCAGGAGAACGACGCGTTCCTCGACGCGGTACGGGAAGTGAAGAAGGAGCTGGGTTCATGAGCCGCGTTGGACGCGTGGAGCGCACCACCAAGGAGACCTCGGTGCTGGTCGAGATAGACCTCGACGGCACCGGCCGCACCGACATCGCCACCGGCGTCGGCTTCTACGACCACATGCTCGACCAGCTCGGCCGGCACGGTCTGTTCGACCTGACCGTCAAGACCGACGGCGACCTGCACATCGACTCCCACCACACCATCGAGGACACCGCCCTGGCGCTGGGCGCCGCCTTCAAGCAGGCCCTCGGCGACAAGGTGGGCATCTACCGCTTCGGCAACTGCACGGTCCCGCTGGACGAGTCCCTCGCCCAGGTCACCGTCGACCTGTCCGGCCGCCCCTACCTCGTGCACACCGAGCCCGAGAACATGGCGCCGATGATCGGCGAGTACGACACCACGATGACCCGGCACATCCTGGAGTCCTTCGTCGCCCAGGCGCAGATCGCGCTGCACGTGCACGTGCCCTACGGCCGCAACGCCCACCACATCGTGGAGTGCCAGTTCAAGGCGCTGGCCCGGGCCCTCAGGTACGCCTCCGAGCGTGACCCGCGCGCGGCCGGCATCCTCCCGTCGACGAAGGGCGCGCTGTAACCCATGACCGGTCTGTCGACCCTGCTGATCGTCGTCGGCCTCTTCCTGGTCGGCGGGATCATCTCCTTCGTCAAGCAGAAGATGCCCACCAGCCTGATCGTGCTGCTCTCGATCGGCGCCGCCCTGTGCCTGGTGGCGGGCGTCATGCGGCTGGAGGTGTGGAATTGAGCGCCCCGTCGGACAAGAAGAAGGTCGTCGTCTTCGACTACGGCTTCGGCAACGTCCGCTCCGCCGAACGCGCCCTCGCGCGCGTGGGCGCCGATGTCGAGATCACCCGTGACTTCGACAAGGCGATGAACGCCGACGGGCTGCTCGTGCCGGGCGTCGGCGCGTTCGCCGCCTGCATGCAGGGCCTGCGCGAGGCGCGCGGCGACTGGGTCGTGGACCGCCGGCTGTCCGGCGGGCGCCCCGTCATGGGCATCTGCGTCGGCATGCAGATCCTCTTCGCGCGCGGCATCGAGCACGGCGTCGAGGCCGAGGGCCTGGACGAGTGGCCCGGCACGGTCGAGCCGCTCCAGGCCGACGTGGTGCCCCACATGGGCTGGAACACCGTGGCGGCCCCGGCCGGCTCGCGGCTGTTCGCGGGCCTGGACGCCGACGCCCGCTTCTACTTCGTGCACTCCTACGCCGTCCACGAGTGGTCCCTGGAAAGCCACAACCCGGTGATCGAGGCCCCCAAGGTCACCTGGTCCACGCACGGCAAGCCGTTCGTGGCCGCCGTGGAGAACGGCGCCCTGTGGGCCACCCAGTTCCACCCCGAGAAGTCCGGCGACGCCGGCGCCCAGCTCCTCACCAACTGGATCGGAACCCTGTAGACCATGGCCAAGCTCGAACTGCTCCCCGCCGTCGACGTCCGTGACGGCCAGGCCGTCCGCCTCGTGCACGGCGAGTCCGGCACCGAGACCTCCTACGGCTCCCCGCTGGAGGCCGCCCTCGCCTGGCAGCGCGCCGGCGCGGAGTGGCTGCACCTGGTCGACCTGGACGCCGCGTTCGGCACCGGCGACAACCGCGAGCTGATCGCCGAGGTCGCCGGGGCCATGGACATCAAGGTGGAGCTGTCCGGCGGCATCCGCGACGACGACACCCTCGCCGCCGCCCTCGCCACCGGCTGCACCCGGGTGAACCTCGGCACGGCCGCCCTGGAGACCCCCGAGTGGGTCGCCCGGGTGATCGCCGAGCACGGCGACAAGATCGCCGTCGGCCTGGACGTCCGCGGCACCACCCTGCGCGGCCGGGGCTGGACCCGCGACGGCGGCGACCTGTACGAGACGCTGGAGCGCCTCGACAAGGAGGGCTGCGCCCGCTACGTCGTCACCGACATCGCCAAGGACGGCACCCTCCAGGGCCCCAACCTGGAGCTGCTGCGCAACGTGTGCGCGGCGACCGACCGCCCGGTGGTCGCCTCCGGCGGCGTGTCCTCCCTGGACGACCTGCGCGCCCTGGCCTCTCTGGTGCCGCTCGGTGTCGAAGGCGCCATCGTAGGGAAGGCGCTGTACGCGAAGGCGTTCACCCTGGAAGAGGCCTTGGAGGCTGTGTCGTCATGACGTCCGAAGCCGTACGGCGCGTGAGTAGCGGAAGTCCCTGGGAAGAGCCCTTCGGTTTCGCACGCGCCGTGGCGGCGGGCGACCGGGTGCTGGTGGGGGGCACGACGTCCTTCAAGGGCACCGTGCTGTACGGCGAGGGCGACCCGTACGAACAGGCCAAGGTGGCCTTCACCAGCGCCGTCGAGGCGATCGCGGAGTTCGGCCTCGGCATCGAGTCCGTGATCCGCACCCGGATGTACCTGACCCATGTGCGGGACGTGGACGCCGTCGGCCGGGCCCACCAGGAGCTGTTCGGCTCCGTGCGCCCGGTCTCGACCCTGCTGGTCGTCGAGGGCTTCGTCGACCCGCGCATCCTGGTCGAAGTGGAACTAGAAGCATTCAGAGGAGCCTGAGCAGTCATGACCCTGGCGGTCCGAGTCATCCCCTGCCTGGACGTGGACAACGGCCGGGTCGTCAAGGGCGTGAACTTCCAGAACCTGCGCGACGCGGGTGATCCCGTCGAGATGGCCAAGGTGTACGACGCCGAGGGCGCCGACGAGCTGACGTTCCTGGACATCACCGCGTCCTCCGGCGACCGGGAGACGACCTACGACGTGGTGCGCCGCACCGCCGAGCAGGTGTTCATCCCGCTGACCGTCGGCGGGGGCGTGCGCACCGCCGAGGACGTGGACAAGCTGCTGCGGGCGGGCGCCGACAAGGTGGGCGTCAACACCGCCGCGATCGCCCGCCCCGACCTGATCCGCGAGATCGCCGAGCGGTTCGGCCGCCAGGTGCTGGTGCTGTCGGTGGACGCCCGCCGCACCCCCGCAGGCACCTTCGAGGTCACCACCCACGGCGGCCGGCGCGGCACCGGCATCGACGCGGTGGAGTGGGCGCACCGGGCGGCGGAGCTGGGCGCGGGCGAGATCCTGCTGAACTCCATGGACGCCGACGGCACCAAGGACGGCTACGACCTGGAGATGATCGCCGCGGTCCGCAAGCACGTCACGGTCCCCGTGATCGCCTCCGGCGGCGCCGGCCGGCTCGCCGACTTCCCGCCGGCCGTCGCGGCGGGCGCCGACGCCGTCCTGGCCGCCTCGGTCTTCCACTTCGGCGACCTGCGCATCGGCCAGGTGAAGCAGACCCTGCGGGAGGCGGGACACCCCGTCAGGTAGCCGGACCGTGAAAGCCGTCGGACAGCGGGACGGCGAGAGCGAGGCCGTAGGGAGGCCCCGGCCGGACGGCCGGGGCCTCCGCGCGGGCGGATACGGCCTCGGACCGCCGTCACCGCCCCCGTGCCCGAGAGGACGCCCTCCCGCGTGACCACCACGCTCGTACCGCCCGCCCCCGCGCGCGCCCACCGCGACCCCAACGTGCTGCGCTGGCTCGGGGCCTACACCTCCTCGATGCTCGGCGACAACGTCTACTACCTCGCCCTGTCCTGGGCCGCCGTCCAGGCGGGCACCCCCGCGCAGGCCGGAGTCGTGATGTCCGTCAGCGCGCTGCCCCGGGCCGTGCTGATGCTCGGCGGAGGCGTGATCGCCGACCGGCTGGGCCCGAAGAGGGTCGTGATCGGCAGCGACGCCGTGCGCTGCGCCGCCGTCCTCGCCGTCGCCGCCCTGCTGTTCCTCACCCACCCCGGCCTGTGGCCCCTCGCCCTGCTCGGCTGCGTCTTCGGCACCGTCGACGCCGTGTTCATGCCGGCCGTGGGCGCCCTCCCGGCCCGGATCACCGGCAAGGACCAGCTTGCCCGCGTCCAGGGCCTGCGCGGCCTCGCCATCCGCGCCGCGAGCGTCGTCGGCGCCCCGCTCGGCGGCCTCGGCGTGGCCCTCGGCGGCGCCCCGGCGGCCTTCGCCCTCGCCGGAGCGCTCATCGCGTTGTCGCTGCCCCTGCTGCTGTCCGTCCGCGTACGGGACCTGCCCGCCGGTACCGAGCGCGGCGCCACCGCCTGGGCCGACCTGAAGGCCGGACTGCGCCACGTCCGCAGGCACCGGGTCCTCGGCCCCCTCATGATCGCCATCGCGCTCGGCGACCTCGGCTTCGTCGGCCCGCTGAACGTCGGCCTGACCCTGCTCGCCGACCACCGCGGCTGGGGCGCC
>NZ_JACBWZ010000209.1 GCF_013870595.1 Streptomyces sp. WELS2
GCGTGCCTTCCCGGCTCACGATCGCCCGGTCGCGGCGGCCGCCGTGGTGTCCGGCGCGCCCGGCACGACCGGGGAGCCGGCGGGCAGGAAGGTCCAGTCGGCCTCGCGCACCGGCTGTCCGGGCAGGCCCAGCCAGTCCCAGGTCCGCTGGGCCAGTCCGGGCACGACCGGCCAGGCCAGGGCGGCGAACACCTTGGCCGCGAGGTACTCCAGCGCCAGGCTGGTACGGGCTTCCTCGGCCAGCGACGCGACCTTCCGCACGGCCTCCTCCGTCGCCCGGAACTCGGCGCAGCGGGTCACGAAGGACTCCAGCTGGCCGACGTAGCCGCGGGCGCTGAACGACTCCGGCAGCAGCAGACCGTCGAGCTGCCGGGTGGCCAGGTTGAGGTACCGGTAGAACTCGCGGTGCGCGTCCGTCCAGGCGCCCGTGCCGGGCACCCGGCCGTTACCGCGCTCGGTCAGGGACGCGAAGCCGCCCAGCCAGTCCTGGGCGCCGCGATACAGCGGGTCCTGCGTGAGCCGGCCGGCGCGCTCCGGGGATATGCGGGTCACGCGCCCTTCCGGGGCCTCGCGCAGCAGGGCGAGGCGTACGGCGTCGGGTCCCGCCGCGGCGAGGGCATCGCGGGCCCAGACCGCGTGGCCCCGGCTGGTGGAGAACTTCGCGTCCCCCAGGTGCAGGAACTGGTTGGTGACGAACGCGGCGGGCAGGAACTCCGCCAGGCCGGTGGCGAAGGCCAGGACCGGCAGCAGGACGGCGTAGTAGAAACTGTTGTCGTAACCGAGGAAGAGGGTGATCCTCGCCGGGCCGTGCTGCCCGGCTTCGGTGCGGGCCGCGTCCAGGAAGGTGAGCGCGAGGTCCGCCCAGGCGTCGAGGGCCTGGCCGTCCTCCAGGGCGACCCCCCAGGTGCCGGTGCGGCCGAGCCGGTACGGGGGCAGCCCCTCGTCCAGCAGCCGCTCGACCAGGGCCTGGAGGTCGGGTGCGGTGAAGCAGTCGCGCAGGTAGTCACGCAGCTGGTCCGCGTAGGCATCGAGGTCGAGCCACAGCGCCGCCTCCGGGCGGGTCACGGCCGGCGTGCCGCAGACGCGGCACCGCACGTCGACGAGGTCCCGGGCCTCGCCGGGCCTGCCGCAGGCCTCGCAGATCTCCCCGTCGCTGGCCGCGCCGCAGTGCGCGCAGTGCCCGCGGGCGAACGCCTGGTGCAACGACAGATCGCACGTCGGGCAGTACGCAGTCTCGCGGGTCTCCTCCCTGACCGCGGGCGAGGCGGCCAGCCGGGAGAACAACTCCCGTATGCGGTCGGCGTGTCCGGGGTCCGTGGCCGGGCGCGTGAGCCGGTCGCAGCCGACGCCGGCCGAGCGGAGGGTCGCCACGATGTCATCGCCTTCGGCCCCGGCGACCTCGGCCGGTTCCGTGCCGCGCAGGCGTGCGGCGGCGGCCACGTACGACTGGTGGTCGTCGGTGCCGGTGACGTACCGGGCGTCGCGGCCCATGCTGCGCAGCGCGCGCACCAGCATGTCGGCGCGGACGTACGGGCCCGCGAGGTGGCCCAGGTGCAGGCCGCCGTTGGGGGTGGGCGGAGGGCAGAACACCAGCGTCCGCTCGGCGAGCCGGCTGCGCGGGGGCAGCTGTTCGAGGGCGGCGACGGCGCTGGGTATGTGCTCCCAGTAGATCGAGACGATGTCGAACGGCTCGTCGGACTCGTTGCGGATCTCGTGGAAGCCGAACGGGGACAGGTGGACGACCTCGCCCGGCCCCAGCTCCCGCTCCTCGTCCCCGAGCACGACGACGGCCTTTCCGGCCAGGACGATGAACATCTCGCCGTCCTGGTGGGCATGGCGCTTGGAGACGGTGTGCGCGGGGACGCTGCCGAAGACGGAGCCGAACGGCAGCCCCTCGATGTCGTTCGCGGACAGCATGGGCTGGAGGTGCATCTCGTAGGACCAGCTCATCGCCGACCGGTCGAAGGCACGCGTGATCAAAAGGGTGTCCCTTGGTGGTGTGGGAAGACGGGTGGGGTGATCCGGCGTCAGACGCCGGCCGGCCGTCGCTCGGCCATGCCGCTCAAGCGCGTGGGTGTGCCGTCCGCGGCGAAGGGCACGCGGAAGGTGAAGGCGACGGGTGTCGGGCCGTGGTCGTGCAGGTGCTCCAGCCTCTCGCAGGCGTCCGTCCAGGTGGGAATGGTGTCGTCGGAGACCCACCACGCCGCGTAGCTGGGCCACTCGGGCTTCAGGAACCACTCGTGCCGCTTGCTCAGGGTGGAGCGGTGCAGTCCGGAGTAGACGAAGGAGAAGACGGAGTCCAGATCGGTCCACAGCGACAAGGTGGAGGCCCGGCTGTCGGTCTCGTCGGTCCGGCCGCCGGTGTAGAAGCGCGGGACGTCGAACTTGCCCCACTCCCCCCAGTCCCGCTCGAAGTTGGTGAGGTGGCTCTGGCCGGCGTCCTCCTTCGCGCGGGCGATGAATCCCGGGCTGCGCTCCGCCTGCTCGAAGGTGGGCGGCGTCCGGTCGTCGAACTCCTGGACCTCGGGATGTCCGTACGGCTTCTTCAGGATGGCGAAAGTCGTGAACGCGACGCGTGGCATCGGTCGTTGTGCTCCCCTCGTTCGTGGCGTGTCGTGATGGCGGCCCGGGGTCCGTTGGTCCGGGCGGCGGCTATTTCCGTGCGGCGCCCGCACGTTGTGACATCAGCCCTCGCATGAAGGCCTGCTGGAATTCGGCCGGCCGCACCATGCGGCCGGTCAGGGCCAGGTACTTCTCGCTCAGTTCCCGGCTCCGGCAGATCGTGGTGAACATGCGCTGCCGGGTCGCCTCGTCCTTGCCCACGAGGGAGTCGCCGCAGATCCCGTCGGCGTGCGGAAGGATGGTGCTCTCGAACCTCTCCCGGTAGTCGGCGAGACCCGCGTGCAGATCGGCCCCCTCCAGCGACCGGCCGTCGAACGCGCGCGCCAGCAGATCGGCCGACTGCAGGGCGAATCCGCAGCCGACGCCGCTCATGGCGTCCAGCGAGAGGGCCGCGTCACCGACGAACGCAACGGAGCCCAGGACCGGTTGGCGGATCTGGCTCGGATAGTCGGTGTAGCCCAGCAGGGGTGAGCGGGGGACCGCGCCGGCCACCGACGGTGCCGCCTCCAGGCCGTCGAAGTACTCCAGGAACCGTTCGAGCCGTTCCCCGGCGCCGCGCCAGTCGTCGATCCGCGACTTCTTCGCGAAGAGAACGAGTTCCGTCCGGCCGTCGACCAGGGGATAGGTACAGGCCAGATCCCCGTCGTTCATGACGAAGATCGAGCGGTTCCCCTCCGGGGCCTCGATTCCGGTGAAGTAGCCGAAGAGGACCGCGCGCTCGTTGGGGCGGCTCTCGGTGGGGTTGCCGAGCAGGCCGGCCAGCCGTGACCGGCGTCCGTCCGCGGCCACCACCAGCCGGGCCCGGTACCGCCGGGTGCCCTCGGGGCCCCGGGTGTGCAGGGTCCAGCCGGACTCGTCCTCCTCCAGGCTCTCCACTCCGGTGCCTTCGAGGTAGTCCACGCCCTGCTTCCGGGCGGCCTCCCGCACGGCGGGGTCGAGTACACGGCGTTCCAGGTTGAGCGCGTACGAGTCCGGTTGCCCGGGGTCGTAGCCTCCCGGCGTCTCGATGACGCCTCCAGGGGTCACGAAGACGGCCTTGGTCGCCACGGACCAGGCGGGTTCGCGCAGGTGTGCGAGGCCGAGCCCGTCCAGGAGCGGCACCGCGTGCGGCTGGACGAAGTGGGTGCACAGCCGCTTGTAGGAGTCTTCGGTCACGGCCTTCTTCTCGAAGACCGCGACCCGGTGTCCCATCCGGCTGAAGCGGATCGCGCCGGCGCAGCCGGCGAGACCGCCGCCCACCACCGCGACGTCCACCGACAGCTCGTCGTACTTCCAAGTGCTCACGGGTCGACCACCCTCTCTCTGTTCGGGCCGGCTTCTCTGCATGGCCGCGGGGCGTACGGACGCCTCCGGCCGGTGACGTCTAGCCGGCGCACCCGCAGTCGACACGGTGGACGTGGCCCTGGGCGTTCAGTCCCTCGGTGGGGTGGCCGTCGCGCTTCCACCAGTCCAGGCCGCCGATCAGTTCCTTGACGCGGAAGCCCTCGGTCGCCAGCTTGATGGCCGTCTTGGTGGACGCGTTGCACCCGATGCCGTCGCAATAGGCCACGTACAGCGGCGCCTTGGAGAGGGCGGCCAGCGACTCGCGGGAGATCGAGCGGTGCGGAATGCTGATCGCGCCGGGAATGTGCTCCGCTTCGTAGGCCTCGGTGCTGCGGCCGTCGACGACCACCAGGTCCTGGCCGTCCTCCAGGGCCGCCTCGAGGTCCGCGGAGTCCATCTCGTAGGCGAGCTTGGCCTGGTAGTAGGCCAGCTGGTCGGTGTGCTGCCGGGGTTCGGCGCTCGCGGCCGCGGGTGCCTGCGCGGGCGCCGTGAACCGGTCCGCGATGGCGTACAGGTCGCCGAGGGTGCTCGGCGTGACCAGCGAGTCGGCGTGCTCGCCCAGGTCGACGCCGCAGTCCTCCAGCAGTGTGACCAGGACGTTGATGACCAGCAGGGAGTCCAGTCCCAGGGCGTTGAGGGCGGTGTCGTCAGGGAGCGGGGACAGGTCCACCGGCTTGCCCAGTGCCTCCTCCAGGTACTCGGCCACCTTTTCCTTTGCCGCTACCGGCATGGCTCCACCTCATCAATGATCTCGACGGCACCTTCGGCCGACAGTGCGAAACAGTGGGAGTCGGACCGCTGAGCCGCCGTCGTCAGCTGCTGGATCAGCAGCCGCTCGTCCGGCTCCGCGTCCGCCGCGGGCGACCAGGCCACCAGGGCCGGCCGCAGAGGCTCGGGCAGGATGCTGCGCAACCGTTCCGTCACCTCGGTGATCACCCGTCGCTCCGGTGAGACGACGGCCAGGGCGACCACGTCGCGCCGGCCGCGCCGGACCACGGTCGCCGTGGCCCGTTCGACTCCGGGCACCTTCCGGGCGGCCCGGGTGATCTCGTTCAGGTGGGTGCGACGGCCGGCCAGCCAGGTGACCCGCGCATCCGCGTGCCGGTGCAGGACCACGTTGCCGTCGCTGTCGTAGCTGCAGATGTCCCCGGTCCGGAAGTAGCGCGTTCCCTCCAGGTCGACGACCAGCCGGGCCGTCTCCTCGGGCTGGTCGAAGTAGCCGCGCATCACCTGTGCGCCGCCGATCCAGAGCTCGCCCGGCACACCCGGCCGGTCCAGTTCGAGCCCGTCCCGCATGATCTTCACCCGGGTGCCGCGCAGCGGCCGGCCGACGGGACACGTGGTCATGCGCTCCGCGTCCCCGGGCCCGATCTCGTGGGTGAGACTGAAGATCGTGGCCTCGGGCGGCCCGAAGGCGTGCACCACGCGCACCTCGGGGAGCGCCCGGGTCCAGGCGCGCAGCACCTCCGTGTCGCAGACCTGCGCCCCCGTCATCACCAGTTCCAGGCTCGGCAGTCCGGCCGCGGTGATCCGTCTGCCGTCACCGGTGATCATGGTCAGCAACAGCGTGACCGCGATCAGATGCGTGATCCGCTCGCGGGCGATCACCGAACGCATGACGGCGCCGGCGGCGAGGCCGCGGAACTGGTGGACGAAGGCTCCCAGCGACAGCGGCAGCAGGGTGTCCACGAGCGATACGTCGAAGTGGAACGGGGTCAGACTCAGCACCCGGGACTCGGCGGTGAACCCGAGCACCTCGTTCTGGCCGGCGAAGTGGGTCATCAGGCCGACGACGCTGATCTCGGCGCCCTGCGGCTCGCCCGTCGCACCGGAGGCGAAGACGATGTACGCGGCCGCCTCGGGCCGGTGGGCCACGGTGGCATGAGCCGACGCGGGCCCCGACAGGAGCTCGGTCAGTCGCTCCTCGTCGAGCCGGTACGCGCCGGACACCCCGTGGTCGTGGTCGTCCAGCGTGATCACGGCCGCCGGACGCAGCCGCCCGAGCAGTTCCCGCAGCCTCTCCTCCGGCTCCGCCGCGTCGAGGGGGACGTAGACGGCACCGCACTTCCAGACCGCGACCGCCACCATGGGCATGACGGCACGCTTCCGCGCCAGGACGACCACCCGGTCACCCGCGCCGACTCCCCGCCGGGTCAGGCGGGACGCGATCGCCTGGGCGCCCCGCTCGAGCTGGGCGAAGGTGTAGCGGGCGGAGCCGTCGTCGACGGCGGTACGGTCCGGCCACCGGTGCGCCGCGGCCACCAGCAGATCGCCGAGCGGCGGGGGTGTGTCCGTGCGGGCGGCGGGATCGGCCGACCAGGGCGGCAGGGGTGCCGCCCCCCGTGTGTGCACCACACTCAACTCTCTTCGTTGGAGGGAAACGCGGTCCGCGCGATCGCCGCCACGGCGTTCCTGGCCGACGTCAGCTTTCCGGCGTACAGGCAGAAGTCGTGCGGGAGATCCGGGAAGTGGCGATGGCGCACGTCGGCCCGGCGCTCGGTCATCTGCTCCACCCAGGCGAGTCCTTCGTCCCGGAGCACGTCGCAGCCGGCCGTGACCACCGAGCAGGGCGGCAGGCGGGCGATGTCGTCCGGCGGCAGGGCCATCGGGTCGAAGCCGGCCATCGAACAGAAGGGGGCCAGCACGGACTTGAACAGCCGCATGCTGTCCCGGTCCAGGAAGTGGCCCTCGCCGAAGATCCGGTAGGACTCGCGTTCCGTGTGCGGGTCGAGGAACGGATAGATCAGCACGACGCGCGAGAACACCCCGGGCAGGACGCGCAGGCTGAGGTAGAGCGCGAGGAGGCCTCCGACGCTGTCGCCGGCGAGCACGAGGCGGCGTCCCGCCAGGTCCCGGCAGCGTTCCGCGACGTGCGCGGCAAGCTCCTTGACCGACTCCTCGGCGGTGTGCTCCGGGGCCTTGAGGTAGTCGAACGCCTCGACGGGGGCCCGGAGGTCCTCGGCCAGGGTGCGCAGGAACGGTCGGAAGACGGCCGTGGAGTAGTAGACCATCCCGCCGCCGTGGACGTACATGACCCACGGGCTGTCCGCCGCCTCCCGCCGCGGCCGGATGACCACCGAGTGGTCACGCGCCTCGACCGCCGCATCGTCCTCGGGTCCGGGGGCGCTGCCGAAGCGGGAGATCCAGCGTTCGGCGTCGATCCGGCCCCGCGCCGGCGAGTCCGCGGACACGGGGGCGCCCGCCAGTCTCCGGGCGACGGCCAGGCGGCCGAACTCGACGTTCAGGGAAGGTGTTCCGAGGTCAGACATGCGCGTCCTGGTCCATGGGTTCGACGTCCCCGGCGGGCGTGAACACGAAGCGGGTCGCGCTCGCGTTCCCGGCCGCCTCGGCGAGCCGCCGCATCAGCAGCTTCTCGTCCGTCTTGCCGGTGGAGGACACCGTGAGCTCGGGTGACCAGGCGAGGAGGGACGGGCGCATGTACTGGGGCAGCAGGTCGGTGAGCCGCTTTTCCACATCGGCCACGACCGAGCGGTCCGCCGCCATCACGACGAGCGCGATCACGTCGTGGCCGCGGCTGGGCACCAGCGCCACGGCAGCCCGCTCGACGCCCGGACAGCTCAGCGCGGTCTGCCGGATCTCTCCGAGGTGGATGCGGCGGCCCGCCAGCTTCACCTCGTCGTCGTCCCGGCCGCGGAAGACGATGTCGCCGTTCTCGTCATAGCTGCACAGGTCGCCCGTGCGGTAGTAACGGACGCCGTCCACCTCGACCACGCGGCGCGCGGTCTCCTCCGGCTGGTCGAAGTAGCCGAGCATCACCTGCTCGCCGCCGATCCACAACTCGCCGACGCGGCCCTGCTCGTGGACTTCGGTGCCGTCCTCGACGATGCGGGCGGCCACGCCGCGCAACGGCCGGCCGATCGGGTACGCGGTCACCCGCTCCGGCTCGGTCCGCTCGATCTCGTGGGCGACACAGACGATCGTCGCCTCGGTCGGGCCGTAGACATTGATGACGCGTACCTCGGGAAGGCTGTCCTTCCAGACGTTGATGACGCCCGGGTCGCACACCTCCGCACCCGTCATCACCATCTCGAGGCACGGGAAGTTCTCCCGGGTGACCTGGCGCCCACCCTCCGTGATCATGGTGAGCAGCGTGGACACCGCGATCAGGTGCGTGATCCGCTCGCGGGCGATGACCGCGCGCATGACGGCACCGGCGTGGACGCCGCGGAACTGGTAGACGAAGGCACCCAGGGAGAGCGGCAGCAGGGTGTCCTCGATCGACACGTCGAAGTGGAAGGGGGACAGGCTGAAACCCCGCGAGTCCGGTGTGAACCGCAGCACCTCGTTGTGGTTGCCGAAGTACGCGACGAGACCGGCGGTGCTGATCTGCACGCCCTTGGGCTCTCCGGTGGACCCCGAAGTGAAGATGATGTACGCCGTGTCCTCGGGCCGGTGCGCCACGGTCGGCCACTCGGGGGCCGGTTGCGAAAGGATCGTGTCCACCTGCGTGCGGCCCGCCCAGCGGACACCGTCCAGTGCGGGCTCGCGGTCGTCCAGCGCGATCACGGCAGCGGGCCGCAGCCGGCCGAGCAGGCCGCGCAGCCGCGGGGTGGGCTGGGTGGCGTCGAGCGGGACGTAGACGGCGCCGCACTTCCAGATCCCGATGGCCAGGACGGGCACGAGGGCGCACTTCTCGGCCAGGACCGCTACCCGGTCACCGGCGCGCACGCCCTGCCGGGCCAGCCACGCGGCGAGCGACCGGGCCTGCTGCTCCAGCTCGGCGGAAGACGGCCGTACCTGGCTGCTGTCGGGCCCCGGCAGCGGTTACGCCCTGCATCT
>NZ_JACBWZ010000021.1 GCF_013870595.1 Streptomyces sp. WELS2
CACGGCCACCTTGCCGTACGCCGGTGCGCGGTGCCGGCGCATCGCTTCCAGGGCCTCGGCGAGCCGGGCCATGACGGGGGCCGCCGCACGCGGGTCCCGGGCGAGCACCTGCTCCAGCTTCTCGCCCGGCACATCCTCGACGACGGCCAGGCCGGACGAACCGTCACCGCCGGCGCGGTCGAGGAGGCGGATGGCCGGGACACGGACGCCGAGCGCGGTCAGCCGTGCGTGCGCGGCCTCGAACAGGTCGAGCCCGAGCCCCGGCGAGAACGGGTCGGTGGGATCGTCGTCGCCCTCGGCCGCCGGCCAGTAGTTCTCGGCGTCGTCCCACAGGTAGGCGATGGCGGTCGTCGCGTCGTCCATCACCAGGCGGTACACGCCCTTCTTGCTGCCGCCCGTGACCCGCTCGACCGCCACCAGCCGCCGCCCACCGCCCAGCGCGGCCCGCGCCGCCCCCGCCAACCGCTCCCGCGCGACCACAGTCGATGCCACGTCCCGACCGCCTCTCCTCCACCACGACCCGCGCACCTTACGCGGCCACGCCCACCAACGGCGAGGCGAAACCCGGCCGAGAGCTCCTCGTGAACCGGCCCGGAGGCGACGGAACACCTGTCCTCCGAGCCGCGCGTGGAGGACTCGCGCCGCCGGAGGCTGATGTCCGCGCCCTCGCACACAGGTGTGCCGAGGGGCGGCGGTAGGGTGAAGATCCGTGACAGAACACGCAGCCCGGCACCGCCGCCATCCGCTCCCGTCCCGTCCGGTCCGCATAGCCGCCGCACAAGCACAGGCCGAGGCCGGTGGCGTCGAGGCCAACGCGGCCACCGTGGCGGCCATGGTCCATGACGCCGCCCGGGCCGGAGCCCGGCTGGTGGTCTTCCCGGAGAAGTTCCTCAGCGGCTACGAGCCCGACCTCGTCCGGTCCGATCCGCAGCGATGCGCCGTGCGGCCCGGCGACCCGCGACTGGCGCCCATCGCCGGCGCCTGCCGGGAGACCGGCACGATCGCCGTTGTCGGCGCCGCGTTCCACGATCAGGGCGATCTGTATGTGTCGGCACTGGTCGTCGACGCGGACGGGGAGCTCGCCGCCCGCTACGACAAGCAGCACCTGTTCGAGTCGGAGCGGGAGATCTACCGAGCGGGTGCGGCCGGGTGCACCCTCGAGCTCGAGGGCTGGCGCCTGGGACTGGGCATCTGCTACGACTCCGGCTTCCCCGAGCACGCGCGTGCGGCCGCGCTGGACGGCTGCCACGCCTACGTCGTCGGCGCCCTGTTCGGTGTCGGCAACGGGTACCAGGAGTCACGCACATGGTTCCCGGCACGGGCCCTGGACAACTCCTGCTACGCCGTGCTCGCCAACCACATCGGCACTACGGGGGGCTGGAACGCCTGTGGGTCCAGCGCCGTTTGGGGCCCGGACGGACGACCGCTCGCCGAGGCCGCCGTGGACCGGCCCGAGCTGATCACCGCAGACCTCGACCCTCGGGTCCTGCGCGCCGCCCGCGACGCGGAACCCGTGCCGGGCGACCCGGGCGAGACGACCACGCACACCCGGATGCGGCACCGGCTCGGCTGATCCCCTTTCGGCACCGGCGCCGAAGCCCTAGTCTCGGGGCGGAGCGGCGACGCGGAAGGACCGGGCCGTGCGAAAGACAGTGACACACCAGGCGCCGGTACCCCAGCCCGCACCGAGGAGACGCGCCCAGGACACGGCCCGGGACCTCGGCGCGGGTGCGGCCGCACGTCCCGCCGAACTCGCCGTACTCCAGCGGATGGTGGGCAACGCGGCCGTGACCCGCCGGTTGCAGCGCCAGACCGGTCCCGACGTCGGCGAGGAGGCGCGGCGGAACGCCGCCGACCCCACCGCGCACGGCGAATGGAGCACGTTCCGCGACATGATGGCCCAGGCGGGCTTCCCCGCCGATGTCACGGACGTGGCCTGGCAGCTCGTCCTCGGCGGCATCGCCGAGCAGGGCCGGCTCAACGACGAGGCCATGACGAAGTTCACCGTCCGTCAGGAGCAGCGCGACTACCGCGCGTCGAACAGCTGGTACCTGGAACTGGTGAAGGTCGTCGGCGACTACCTGGGGATCGACACACCGACGATGGCCCTCTGGTCGGGAGGCAGGGAGGTCAGCGACTACGCCCGCGCCAAGGGCCACACCCCTCTGGAGGCGACCCCGTTCGGCGGCGTGGTCGACAAGCTGACCCTGATCCCGGACTGGAAGCTCAAGACACCGATGTGGAACGTCCTGTCCAAAGCCTTCGTGAGCCGCGCCCGCGGCCCCGTCCACATCTTTCTGCGCGCGTACGAGCCCGACAGCGTCCTCATCGCACAGGAAGTGCCGCAACTGCGCGTGATCATGGCCCTCCACCCGGCGGTGGAGCTCATCTGGCACCCGGTGTACGCGGCGTCCGACGGCACGCTGATGGAGGTCACCAAGAACCTCGAACTGACCTCGGACGCGTCCTACTCCACCCGCGACGAGAGCGTACAGGTCCTCTACGACTACCTCCGCCTCCTCCACGACCCGGCCAACGCCCACTCCCGGCGCGCCCACGCGGACATGAGCGCCCGCCTCGCCGCCAACGGGAATCCCGTGTAGCCGATACCGCCGGCACCGGCCCGACGCGTGTTGAGTTCACCTATGGGCGAATTCGTGTTCCTCACCCCGGAGTACAACCACAGCTTCCCGGCGCCGGTGAAGAACGTGATCGACTGGGACTCGACCGAGTGGGCCTGCGAACCGGTCGCGTTCGTCGGATACGGCGGCTCCGGCGGGACCAGGGCGATCGCGCGGTTGCGGACCGTCGTTCCGCAACCGCGCGCCATCACGGTCCGGGAACCGGTGCTGCCGCCCGGGCGGCACAGGGCCTCCGACGCGCGGGCGGCCCGGCACCCGCGCTGACGCACACGGCGTACCCGCGCCTCGACGGGCCGCCCCGTCCGGGCCGTTGACGCATTGGTCCAGACCTTCTACGTTGAAAGCGCTCGGTCAGGCAACGCGCACACACGGTTCACCTCACCCCTGTACCACCCCCACCACCACAGGGAGAGCCATGTTCCACCGGCGCAGACCACCACGCATGCCCTCGCGCGGCAACCCGTTCGGAGCGCTCTCCGGCAGCCCCGGGCCCGGCGCCGCTCGGCACGGTGCCCGGTTCCGGCGGTGGACCGCCGGCCTGGGCGCCATGCTGCTCCTGCCGCTCGCGCTGCTCGCCGCGCTCGCCGCCCCCGCCCACGCGGCCGGCACGCTGACGGCGACGTTCACCAGCCAGGACAACGGTTCCTGGTGGAAGGGGAGTTACGTCGTCCGCAACAGCGGCGCGGCCGCCGTCAACGGCTGGACCCTGGAGTTCGACCTGCCGGCCGGGGTCTCGGTCACCGGCCACTACAACGGCGACGCGACCGTCTCCGGCCGGCACGTGACCGTGAAGAACGCCTTCTACAACGCCGGCGTCCCGGCCGGCGGCAGCACCGAACCGTACAGCTACTGGTTCATCGCCAACGGGCCGATCGCCCCCCCGACGGGCTGCACCGTCAACGGCGACAAGTGCGACGGCACCCCCGACACCCCGCCGACCGCGCCCGGCGCACCGAGGGCGACCGCGGTCACGGCGCACTCGGTCGCGCTGAGCTGGACCGCCGCGCAGGGCGGCGACCACCCCGTGGCCTCCTACGAGGTGCTCGGCGCCCCGGACACCGCGGTCACCACGACCGGCACCTCGGCCACCGTCACCGGCCTCACCCCGGCCACGAGTTACACGTTCACCGTGCGCGCCAAGGACACGCGCGGGAACGTGGGACCGGTGAGCGCCCCGCTGACCGTCAAGACCGTCGACCCGTCGACCGACCCGGTACCGCCGACCGCGCCCGGCCGCCTGCGCACCACCGGCAAGACCTCCTCCAGCGTCGGCCTGGCCTGGGACAAGTCCACCGACAACGTGGACGTGGCCGCGTACGACGTGTACCGCGGCGGCACGCTGGCGAAGTCCGTCGGCGCGGACACCACGACGGCCACGGTCGACGGGCTCTCCCCGGCCACCGCCTACACCTTCACCGTCAAGGCCCGCGACACCGCCGACAACACCTCACCGGCGTCGAACGCGCTGACCGTCACCACCGACGACGTGGCCGGGCCGGGCAAGCAGCTCAAGGTGGGCTACTTCGCGCAGTGGGGCATCTACGGCCGCCAGTACTTCGTGAAGAACCTGGACACCTCGGGTGCCGCGGCCAGGCTCGACGTCGTCAACTACGCCTTCGAGAACCTGGACCCGGTGAACCTCACCTGCCAGGCGGGCGTCACCAAGGGCGTCTCCGCCAACCCCCAGGACCCCGACGAGGGCACCGGCGCGGGCGACGCCGACGCCGACTACGCGCGTCCCATGTCGGCCGCCCAGTCGGTGGACGGTGTCGCCGACGACGGCTGGGGTAAACTCCGGGGCAACCTCAACCAGTTGCGGAAGCTCAAGGCCAAGTACCCCAAGCTGAAGGTCGTGGTGTCGATCGGCGGCTGGACGTACTCGAAGTTCTTCTCGGACGCGGCGGCCACCCAGGCCTCCCGGGAGAAGTTCGTCAAGTCCTGCGTCGATGTGTGGATCAAGGGCGATCTGCCCGTCTACAACGGCGCGGGCGGCCCGGGCACGGCCGCCGGGATCTTCGACGGCATCGACATCGACTGGGAGTGGCCCGGCTCCGAAGGGCATCCGGGCAACCACTACGGCACCCAGGACAAGGCCAACCTGACCGCGCTGCTCGCCGAGTTCCGCAAGCAGCTCGACGCGCTCGGCGGCGAACACCGGCTGCTGACCGCGTTCACCCCGGCCGACCCCGCGAAGATCTCCGCCGGCTGGGACCTGACCCGGATCTTCGACTCGCTCGACTACGCCAACGTCCAGGGATAC
The DNA here is from genome assembly GCF_013870595.1 of Streptomyces sp. WELS2. Taxonomy (GTDB): domain Bacteria; phylum Actinomycetota; class Actinomycetes; order Streptomycetales; family Streptomycetaceae; genus Streptomyces. The sequence goes on from NZ_JACBWZ010000021.1 coordinate 4,903, forward strand.
GACTTCCACGGAGCCGGCAGCGACAACTCCTGGGAGCCGGGGCGCACCGGCCACGCCTCCAACCTGTACGCCGACGCCCAGGACCCGTACCCCTTCCACTTCAGTGTCGAGGACGCGGTCAAGGTCTATCTGGACGCCGGGGTCGGTCCGCGCAAGCTGACGGTGGGCTTCCCGTTCTACGGGCGCGGCTGGCAGGGCGTGACCGACGGCGGGGCCGCCGGTGAGTGGCAGGACGCGGGCGGTGCCGCGCCCGGCCAGTTCGACACCGAGGCCGGGGTGCGCGGCTACCACAACCTCATCACCAGCTTCCCCGGCATGACCGTACGCCACGACGAGCAGTCCGTCTCGACGTACGGCTACACCGGTCCCGGCGGCCAGTGGTGGTCGTTCGACGACGCCTGGTCGATCGGGAAGAAGACGGCCTGGATCAAGTCCAAGGGCCTGCTGGGCGGATTCGTCTGGGAGATGTCCGGCGACACACCGAACGGTCAGCTGATGACCGCGCTGGACGACGGACTGAGGTAGCCGGACCCCGGAGCCCGGCACCGCGTACGGTTCCCGGGCGGGCGGCGGGCCGCCCGCCCGGGTTCCACGTATCCGCGTGTACCTACTGCTTCTTGAAGGAGCGGATCTGGTAGGTGCCCATGAGGTTTCCGCCGTGGCCGGCGGCGGTCGAGCCGACGCGTCCGTTGAAGTTGGTCTGCTTGTAGTACTGCACGCGGTGGCCGGTGCCGTTCCACACGGACAGCACTTTCTTGCCGTTGCGGATGAAGGAACACCGGTCGGCGGTGTTCGCGACCTTCTCCTGCGTCCACTGGCAGCGGCTGCCGCGACCGTCATAGTTGCTGTAGATGCAGAAGTGTCCCGGGTCGCACCGGAAAGTCGCCGCGGAGCTCTTGCCGGCCGGGGCCGGGGCGTTGGCGGACGCGGCGGGGGTCGTGCCGAGGGCCGCGACGACGGCGAGGGAGGCGATGGCGAGCGACGTGACACGGTACATGAAGGTGGTTTCCTTTCCGCAGGTTCTGCCGTCGGTGTCACCGGACGACGGCTGACAGTGTTGTGGCCCGCACATCACGGTCACCAGAGCGTGCAGGAGGGCGCGTGAGGCGTTGTGGGTGGTTCTCCGCCGGGCGTGGCGAGCCGGGTCCTCCGGCGGAGCGAGGGGAGCGTGCCCGCGTCCGGCGCGCCGGTCACAGGACGGCGGCGAGCAGTTCCTTCGTGTAGGGGGCACCCGGTGTGCCGAAGACCGTGTCCCGAGGCCCCTCCTCCACCAGCTCGCCGTCCTTCACGACCGCGATCCGGTCGCAGAAGTGCCGTACCACCGCGAGGTCGTGGGAGATGAAGAGCAGCGACAGGCCCAGTTCCTCGCGCAGGTCCATGAGGAGATTGAGGACCTGCGCCTGGACGGAGACGTCCAGCGCGGAGACCGGTTCGTCGGCGATGACCAGGCGCGGCCGGACGGCCAGCGCGCGGGCGATGCCGATGCGCTGGCGCTGGCCGCCGGAGAACTCGTGCGGGTGGCGGGAGAGGTGCGCCGCGGACAGGCCCACCCGCTCCAGGAGTTCCACCGCCCTGTCCCGGCGCCGCGTCGCGTCCAGGTCCGTGTGGACGCGCAGTGGTGTCGTGACGATCTGCTCCACCGTCCGGCGCGGGTTCAGCGAGGCGTACGGGTCCTGGAAGACCAGCTGCACGTCCCGGCTCAGCTCGCGGCGCAGCCGCGCGTTCGTCGCCGCCGCGGAGACGTCCCGGCCGTCGAAGAGAACCTCCCCGCTCGTCGGGCGGCGCAGACCGGCCAGCACCCTCGCGATCGTGGACTTGCCCGAGCCGGACTCGCCGACCAGGCCCAGGGTCTCCCCGCGGCTCACGTGCAGGCTCACGCCGGCGACCGCGGTGTGCGGGCGGGAACGGCGACGGCCCGGGTAGTCCACGCGCAGGTCGCGTACCTCGGCCAGCACACCGGGGGCCGGAGCCGTACGCGGCCGGGCCTTCGCACGGGGCCTCGGCTCCGGATCCTCGACCGTGGGCAGACGGCTGCCGGGCGGGGTGCGCAGGGTGGGCGCCGCCTGGACCAGGGCGCGGGTGTAGGGGTGGGTAGCGGAGGTCAGCAGGCGCGCCGTGGGGCCCTCTTCCAGCGCCTCGCCGCCGCGCAGCACCAGCATGCGGTCACACGTCGCCGCCACCACGCCCACGTCGTGGGTGACGAGGACCATGGCCGTACCGGTCTCCGCGCGGAGCTCGCCGATCAGGTCGAGGACCTGGCGCTGGACCCTGGCGTCCAGCGCCGTCGTCGGCTCGTCGGCGATCAGCACGACCGGGTCGTTGACCAACGCCATGGCGATCACCACCCGCTGGCGCATGCCGCCCGAGAGGTGGTGGGGGTGGTCCGCGGCCCTGGCGGCCGGGATGCCCACCCGCTCCAGCATCGCGGCCGCCCGCCGCAGTGCCTCCTTGCGGCCCGCCCCCGGATGGTGGACGCGGTAGGCCTCGGCGATCTGCGCGCCGATGGTGTGGTACGGCGACAGCGCGTCCAGGGCGTCCTGGAAGACCATCGCGACCTCGGCGCCGCGCACCCGCTTCAGGACGGGCTCCGGCGCACCCACCAACTCCCGTCCGTCGCCGCCCAGTCGGACGCTTCCCTCGACACGGGTGCGCGCGCGATCGTGCAGGCCCAGGGCGGCCAGACCGATCGTCGACTTGCCCGAGCCGGATTCCCCGACGAGCCCCAGCACCTCACCCGGTGCCACGTCGAAGGAGATGTCCCGGACCGCCGGGACCGGGCCGTGTGCCGTGTGGAAGGTGACCGTCAAGTCGCGTACGCGCAAAGCGGGTCGTCTGTTCATGCGAGCCTCACCCGGGGATCCAGCCAGGCCACCACCGCGTCGGCGACGGCCACGAACACGACGACGGAGAACGCGGCCAGGAGCACGGTGCCGACCACCGTGGGCAGGTCGTTGCCGTTCACCGCGTCGACGGCGAGTTTGCCGACGCCGCCGAGACCGAACACGGTCTCCGTGATGAACGCGCCGCCGAACAGCGCCCCGACCTCCAGGCCGAGCAGCTGCACCAGGGGGCCGGCCGCTCCGCGCGCGGTGTACTTCAGATGGGCGCGCAGTGTGCCCAGTCCCTTGGCGCGGGCCGTGCGCACATACCCGTGGTGCATGGTCTCCAGCAGCTGGGAGCGGGTGAGGCGGGCGAAGACCGCCGCGTTGACGAAGCCGAGGACCAGCCACGGCAGGAGCAGACCCAGGGCCCACTGGGCGGGGTGGGTCGCGAAGGGGACGTAGCGGGGGAGCGGGAACAGGCCCGTGGAGTAGACGAGCAGGAACTGGAGCACGTAGCCGAGGAAGTAGATCTGGACGCTCGCGCCCAGCAGGCTGAAGCCGGACAGCAGGCGGTCCGTCATCCGGCCCCGGCGCAGCGCCGCGGCCAGGCCCGAGCCGACGCCGAGGACGAGGATCACCGTCAGGGCGCCGGCCGCGAGGGACACGGTCACCGGCAGGCGGTCGGCGATGGCGGAGACAACGGGCTGGTGGAGGGTGTAGGAGTAGCCGAGGCAGGGGGCCGGGCAGGGGATCGGGGTGCCGTCGACGTCCGCGATGGTGCGGCCGGTCACGATGCCGCCGGCGTAGTCGAGGAACTGGGCGAGGAGCGGCCGGTCGAGCCCCATGCTCGCGCGGACCGCCTCGACCTGCGCGGTGTCGCACTTGGGGCCGCAGGCGATCAGCGCGGGATCGGAGGGGGCCGCGTAGAAGAGCGCGAAGGCCAGCGCGGTGATCGCGAGGAGCACCGCCACGGCCTGCGCGGCCCTCTTGAGGAGGTATCGGGTCATGGTCGCGGGGATCAGGCGTTCTTGAGGTACAGGTCGACCGCGGCCGTGGCGCCGTAGATCGGGTGGATGGCGGCGCCGCCGACGTCCTTGCCGCGGAACTGGGAGACGCTCTTGTAGAGGAACGGCACCACGGGGACGTCCTTCATGACCGTCTCCTCCAGGCCGATCAGCTCCGCGGCCTTCCTCCGGGCGTCACCGATCCGCGCGATGCGGGCCAGTTCGGCGTCCACCCGGGGGTTGGCGTAGCGGATGGAGTTGGACAGCGGATCGAGATGGCTCTCGAAGCTGTCGGGCAGCAGGGTCGACGGGGTGGGCCAGTCCACGGAGTTGGTGGACAGCCACAGGTCGTACGGGGCGTCGTTGCGGAACACCTCGGCGTCGAAGGCGGCCGGCTGGAGGCCCTTCACCACCAGCCTGACGCCGATCCTGGCGAAGGCGTCGGCGAGGACCTGCGCGACCTGATCGTCCTGCGCGCTGTAGACGGGGTACGCGTAGGTCAGTCTGGTGACCCTCGTCCTGGCCTTGGCCAGGTGTTCCCTGGCCTTGGTGATGTCCCCGGTGGGCGCGACCGGGTAGAGGTCGTACTTCTTCCAGCCCACGACGGCCGGCGACGACAGGGTGGTCGCGAAGTCGCCGGCGTACCGGCCGCCGAGCACCTGGCGGGCCTGCCGGCGGGGGAAGACGTAGTGGATGGCCTTGCGGACCTCGGGGTCGGTGACCCGGTCGTTCTTGATGTACAGGTCCGAGGTGTAGGCACCCTGGCTGCCGGAGACGACCAACGTCCGCTTGACGGGGTCGCGTTCGACCGTGGAGATCAGCTCCGGCGGCAGTGTGCCCTTGGTGGTCAGGGTGGTCGCCCCCGTGCCCTGGCCGTTGAACACCTCCTGGGCGGTGTTGAGGACGGCCTTGCCGAAGGTGAACTCGAAGCGGTCCGGGTAGGCGTGCCGGATCGGGTCGGTGGCCGGCTTCCAGTGCGGGTTGCGCTCCAGGGTGAGGCTCTTGTTCTGCTTGTGCTCGACGATCCGGTACGGCCCGGTGGCGAAGGGCCGCACGTCGTAGCCGGTGCCCGTGTCCTTGTCGGCCCGGACCGGTGAGGAGGAGGACTGGGCGGCCATGTACGGCACGTCGGACTGGGGCTCGGGGAAGTGGAAGACGATGGTCTTGTCGTCGGGCGTCTCGATGGCCTCGAGGTCGCCGTCCTTCTTGGGGCCCCCGTACTTCCGCACCGCCTCGGTGCGGTCCTTGGAGCCGGTGAGCCACTCGGGCCAGTAGGTGGGGCCGGCCTCGAAGCCGGGGGCGAAGGTGCGCTCGATGCCGTACTTGACCTGCTGCGCGGTGACGGGTGCGCCGTCCTCCCAGGCGATGCCGTCCTTCAGGTGGTACGTCCAGGTCCGGCCGCCGTGGGAGGAGGTGCCGGTGTCGGTGGCGAGGTCGCCGACCAGCCGGGGCCTGCCGTCGACCACCTGATACTGCGTCAGCTGCCTGCCCCACAGCAGCGAGGTGCTGTACGTCTCGCCGGCGTAGATCTTCTGCGGGTCCAGGTGGGTGTAGTCGACCGGGTTGGCGATGGTGAGGGTGCCGCCCGGGCGGGCGCCGGGGATCTTCGGGGCGGGGCCCTGGCTGTCCTCGGCGGTCCCGAGGGTGGCGGTCAGTCGCCGGCCGCTCTTGGCGGCGGTGCTGTTCTTGTGTGTGTCCGCTCCCGCCCCCGCGGAGCAGGAGCACAGCAGCAGGGTGGCGGCGGTGGCGAGAGCCGGGACGGCCGCGGCGCGCGGGATGACGGTGGGCATGACGAACTCCGTTGTGTCGTACGGGTGTTGCCGGTGAGGATGAGAGGAGGCGGGGCTCAGCGGACGGTGTGCGGGTCGAGCGCGTCCCGCACGGCGTCGCCGAGGAGGTTGAAGGCGAGGACGAAGACCAGGAGCGAGACGCCGGGGAACACCATGTAGGTGGGGTCGTCGTAGAAGACCTCCGAGCCCCGGGAGATCATGCGGCCCCAGTCCGGGATGGGCTCGTTGATGCCGACGCCCAGGAAGGAGAGCGCGGCCTCGGTGGTGACGATCGCGGGCACGGCGAGGGTGATGTGCACCAGCACCGGCGCCCAGACGTTCGGCAGCAGTTCCCAAAGGACGATGTGCCGCCGGCTCGCGCCGAGTGCCCGGGCCGCCTCGACGAACTCCCGCTCGCGCAGGGATCGTACGACGGTGCGCAGCACCATCGCGAGCGGTACCCAGCCGAAGGCGGAGAAGACCAGGATGAGGACGGTGAACTGCATCCAGGCGGGTTCGCTCTCGTCGGGTCCCACGAAGCGGGTCTGGACGACCGGGCCCAGTGTGAGCAGGAACAGCAGGGCCGGAAAGGCGAGCAGGACGTTGCAGACGAAGGTGAACGCCCGGTCGACGAGGCCGCTGAGGTAGCCCGCGGTCACGCCGACGGCCACGCCGGCGACGGCGATGACGGTTCCCGACTTGCCTCGGGTGCTCCGGTAGTGGAGGAGCGCCCTGGATCACACCGGAGACGGGGTTGCCACTCCGGACACCGGACATTAGATTGGAAGATCAAAACAGTCGCAATGCCTGCGATTGCAAGGCAAACAAGATGAATGACGTTGGATTGCCAGAATGTTTCCCCGTTTACATCTCCGTCATGGAAACACCCCCATTCACCGCGAATCGCCCGGCCGGCGGAGACGAGGGTCACATCAGGCGCGTTCCGCGTCGGGGACCTACCGTGGTCGCAGTGACGCCGACGACCCGGAAGGCCGTAGCGAGGAGAACGCGATGGAGGAGCACTTCGTGTGGGTGACGACCCGCCGCATCCGGCCGGGCGGCCTGGAGGACTTCGAACGGGCGTGGCGGCCCGCGGACCGGCCGCGGGGAATGCGCCGTGCCTTCGCGTACTGGTCCGGGGACGGACAGGAGGTCACCGGAGTGTCCTTCTGGGACTCAAAGGAGGCGTGCGACTCCTGGCGGGCGTCCGAGCCCGAGGGGCAGCGGCGCGCCGCCATGGCTCCGTACGTCGTGGAGGAGCGGGAAGGCTTCTACCGGGGCCGCGAACTCGCCATCCCCGGCGGCCCACCCGACTGAGTGCGCCGCCAAGAATGCGCCGGTCTCAGTCCAGCAACTCGCGGACGAGCGCCGCCACCTGTCCGGTCTCGATCAGGAACCCGTCGTGCCCGTACGGCGACTCCAGCACCCTGAGCCGGTCGGCGCCCGGGATCAGCGCGGCCAGTTCCGCCTGCTGGGCCGGCGGATAGAGCCGGTCGGAGTCCACCCCGGCGACCAGGGTGGGCGCGGTCACCCGGCGCAGGGCGGCCCGTACACCGCCCCGGCCCCGCCCCACGTCGTGCGCGTTCATCGCCTCGGTCAGCACGACATAGCTCGCCGCGTCGAACCGGCGTACCAGCTTGGCCGCGTGGTGGTCGAGATAGGACTGCACCTGATAGCGCCCGCCTCGCCACGGGTCCTCCCCGCCCTGCGGCAGCCGGCCGAAGCGGACCTGGAGTTCGGGCTCGCTGCGATAGGTGACATGGGCCAGCCTGCGGGCCAGCCCCAGCCCGGTGTGCGGCCCGCGGCCGGTGTCGTGGTAGTCGCCCCCCTGCCAGTGGGGATCCGTGCGGATGGCGCCCACCTGGATGTCCGCCCACGCCAGTTGTTCCGCGCTCGCCGCCGCCGTCGTCGCCAGGAGCAGCAGCCGGCCCGTCCGCGCCGGGTAGGACACCGCCCACTCCACGGCCCGCATCCCGCCCATCGAACCGCCGCGCCATGCCCACCGCCCGGGGTCGGGCGCCGGGGACCCCGGCTTCTCCCTGGTGATCCTCGCGCCCAGGGAGGACATCGCCGTGCACGCCCCGGATCCGTGCGCCGCCGAACCGCTCCTGGCCTCCGGCACGCCCCATCTGTACGCCGGTGTGGTGGAGGGCACGGGCGTCGTCGGGCCGCTGGTGCTGCCCGGCGAGTCGGGCTGCGCCGGCTGTCTGGAGCTGGACCGCCGGGACCGGGACCCGGTCTGGCCCCGGCTGGTCACCCAGTGGCGTTCGGGCCGGGTCCGCCGGGTCGGGGCCTGCGATCTGGCCCTGGCCACGACGGTGGCCGGTCTCGCCGCGGCCCATGCCCTGGCCTTCCTCGACGGGCGGACACCGGCCGTCGCGGGCACCCGCTGGGAGGTCCGTCTGCCCGGCATGGACCAGCGCGCCCGCCCGGTCCGGCCGCATCCGGAGTGCGGCTGCGGTGCGGCCGGGAGAAGTAAACGGGAGCGCTCCTCAACCGACGGCGAGCGGCGCGAGACAATGGCGGTGCAACGGCCGTCGACGGAGCGACAACGCGAAGCAGGCGCGGCACGGCCGACTGGGACCTGGAGGGCGCATGTCTGATCTTCCCCGGAAGGCGGTCACCCGTACCGCCAAGCTCGCCGCGCTCCCGCTCGGCTTCGCCGGCCGGGCGACCTGGGGGCTGGGCAAGCGGATCGTGGGCGAGTCCGCGGAGCTGGTCGGCCGCGAGCTGCAACAGCGCACGGCGGAGCAGCTGTTCAAGGTGCTCGGCGAGCTGAAGGGCGGTGCGATGAAGTTCGGGCAGGCCCTGTCCGTCTTCGAGTCGGCGCTGCCGGAGGAGGTCGCCGGCCCCTACCGGGCGGCCCTGACCAAGCTCCAGGAGGCGGCCCCGCCCATGCCGACCCGCACGGTGCACGCGGTGCTCGAGGAGCGGCTGGGCCCGGACTGGCGGGAGCTGTTCGAGGAGTTCGAGGACAAGCCGGCCGCCGCGGCCTCCATCGGGCAGGTGCACCGGGCGGTGTGGCACGACGGCCGCGAGGTGGCGGTCAAGGTGCAGTACCCGGGCGCCGGTGAGGCGCTCCTGTCCGATCTCGGCCAACTGAGCCGCTTCGCCCGGCTGTTGGGCCCGCTCATCCCGGGCATGGACATCAAGCCGCTGATCGCGGAGTTGCGGGACCGGGTCTCCGAGGAACTGGACTACGGCCTGGAGGCCGAGGCCCAGGCCGCGCACGCGGAGGAGTTCGCCGGTGACCCGGACGTGGTCGTCCCGGCGGTGGTGCACCAGTGCGAGCAGGTCCTGGTGACCGAGTGGATCGACGGCATCCCGCTGTCGGAGATCATCGCGGACGGCACCGAGGAACAGCGCGACCGGGCCGGTCAGCTGCTGGCCCGCTTCCTCTTCTCGGGCCCGGCGCGCACCGGCCTGCTGCACGCCGATCCGCATCCGGGCAACTTCCGGCTGCTGCCCGGCGGCCCGGGCGGGGCGGACGACTGGCGCCTGGGCGTGCTGGACTTCGGCACGGTCGACCGGCTCCCCGGCGGTCTGCCGACCCCGATCGGCGTCTCCCTGCGGATGACCCTGGACGGCGAGGCGGAGACGGTCTACGAACTGCTCTGCGCCGAGGGGTTCGTGAAGGAGACCATCGAGCTGGACCCGGAGGCGGTCCTGGACTATCTGCTGCCGATCATCGAGCCGGCCCGGGTGGACGCGTTCACCTTCACCCGTTCCTGGATGCGCGGCCAGGCCGCCCGCATCGCCGACCCCCGCTCCCCCGCCTACCAGCTCGGCAAGCGGCTCAATCTGCCGCCGTCCTATCTGCTGATACACCGGGTGACCCTCAGCACCATCGGGGTCCTGTGCCAGCTGGGTGCCACGGTACGGCTGCGGGACGAACTGGAGGACTGGCTGCCGGGCTTCGTGACCGGAGCGGCCGAGGCCGGCCCGGAGGAGGAATCCGCCGCGGGCGCGTGATCCGGCGCGCCCCGGGATTCGTGACGAGCTCGCTCTCGGGGCGCAACGCACCGCGGGGGCCGGTCCGTTCGGCCGGACCGGCCCCCGCGGGGAGCTTTGCCTCCCGGGTCCGGGAGGCCACCGCTGCTCAGGTGTTCATCACTGCATGACGGCCATGGCGAGCGCGCGGCGCGCGCGCAGCGAGGCGCGCTCGGCCCGGCGCTGCATCCGCTGGGCGACCGCCAGGCGCATGGCCCGGCGTTCCCGTACGGCGTCATGGAGCCGGTCGTGCATATGCGCACGAGCCAGGGCTTCTTGCATGAGTTGCATCTCACGGTTCCTGTTCTGACGCGCTTCGGTCGCGCCGGTGATGGTGGAGTCTGGAATCGCGGAGCCGGCGGGCTCGCTGGTGGACGGCTTCATCGGGGCCTGCTTCTTGGGGTCGTGCGTGAGGGGGCGATCGATCGTTCCTGCGGTGTTCATGCCGTGACCGGGTTCTTCCTCGGGCGGCCACGCGGCCGCTTCCGGGCGACGACGACACCCTGGACGAACAGCTCGCCACCCCAGACGCCCCAGGGCTCGCGCCGCTCCTTGGCTCCGGCGAGGCAGGCCTCGATCAGCGGGCAGGTGCGGCACAGGGACTTGGCGTACTCCACGTCCGCGGGCGACTCGGCGAAGAAGACCTCCGGGTCGTAGGAGCGGCAGGGTACGGCTACGCCGAGGTTCTCGATGGCGTCGTCGAGCGCGGTGAGCGCGGTCAGGGGGGTCAAGGCGGAGTCCTCCGTGAGGCAGGGCGGGGGGATCGTTTGCGAAGGCGGTACGGACGGGGCGTGCGCTTCGAGTTGCACGATTGGTCTTCCTCGTCTGTTCGGTCCGGCCGGTTGACCGGGTGTCGGCTGGGTACCGGGTTCTTTTCTTGTCCCGAGGCCCCTTCGCTCCGCTGTCCCGTTCGGGACAAACAGAAGGGCCGCGGATCCCGGATGGGGTTCCGCGGCCCTGAAGGCGCCGGCCTGATCGGCGATCAGGCTGGATCACTCCAGGGTTCTGGCCCACGGAAGGCCCACATCAGGTGGTGGTGCTGCGTCGTCTGCTTCCGGAATCCGGCACCGGCCGCCGCAAAGGCATAGGCGTGCGCCTGTGCCTCTACCGCTTCCAGTGCCTTGCTCGGTCGCTCATCGCGCTCGCGGACGGGAAGACCCGCGAGGGCAATGGAGGACGCCGGACGCACGGCAGAGATGCCGGACAGACCGGTGCCCTGGTTCGAGGCGCCGAGCATGCACGTGGAGACGGTCGAGCGATCGGTCAGTTTGGCCGTGCTGATGGTGCTGAAGTTGATGCTGATCACTGGACTCGCCTCCTCTCGGCGTCTCAGGGACTGGAGTGAACCAGTCCGCTCGGATATGCAAGTACAACACGGAACCGGGGCCTTCGAGAAGGCCGCTGCTTCCGTGCCTAGAACCTATGGGGATTGCCGGGGCATGTGCAAACTATTTTTTCGACGAGTTCCGCTCAGTCGTCCCCATGGGCTTCACCAGGCTCTTGACCTGCGCAGATGGCCAGAACATCGGCGCCGTAGCTGCGCAGCTTGCGACTGAGGACACCAGGGATGCGGGCGAGTTCCGCGGAGGTCTCCGGGCAGGCTTCCGCGATGGCCATGAGCGTCCGGTCGGTGAAGACGCAGAAGTCCGGCTGGCCGCTGCGCTCGGCCTGGACGGCCCGCCACTCGCGCAATCGCTCGTAGAGCCCTTCGTCCATGTCCGAGGGGCAGTCCGCGCAGCGCATCAGCTTCATCTCGCCCGCGTCGGTGAGCGTGCGGCCGCAGACCCGGCAGCGGGCGGGGGTGCGCTGGATGCGCCGGGGGGCGGCGACGGCACCCGCGGTGAACCCGCGCTCGACTCCGCCGCCCGTGCCGGAGCCGGTGTGTCCGACGGTGGGGGTGGTACCGGGCCGCAGGCCCTCCAGGAAGCGGCTCGGTCTGCGGTTGGGGCGGCCGCCGGGCGAGCGGGACAGGGCCCAGGAGACATGGAGGCGTTCCCGGGCGCGGGTGACGCCGACGTAGAGCAGCCGGCGCTCCTCCTCGATCTGCTCGTCCGTGCGGGCGTAGGTGATGGGCATCATGCCCTCGGCGACGCCGACCAGGAAGACGACGTCCCACTCCAGGCCCTTGGCGGCGTGCAGGGAGGCGAGGGTGACGCCCTGGACGGTCGGGGCGTGCTGGGCGTTCGCCCGCTCATCCAGTTCGGCCACGAAGTCGGCGAGGGTGGCCGTGGGCCGGGCGGCGGCGAGGTCGTGGGCGAGGGCGACCAGGGCGGCCAGGGATTCCCAGCGCTCGCGGACGGCACCGGAGCCGGCCGGCGGCTCGGTGGTCCAGCCCTCGCCGGACAGCACCGCCCGCACCTGGGAGGGCAGGTCCACGGCGTCGTCCAGCAGGGAGTCGTTGCCGCCGAAGCGGGCCGCGCCGCGCAGGGCGACGCCGGCCTTGCGGACCTCGGGCCGGTCGAAGAACCGCTCGGCTCCGCGCAGCTGGTAGGGGACCCCGGCGTCGGCGAGCGCCTGCTCGTAGGTCTCGGACTGGGAGTTCGTGCGGAACAGCACGGCGATCTCGGCGGCGGGGACGCCGGCGTCGATCAGCTCGCGGATGCGCCGGGCGGCGCCCTCGGCCTCGGCGGGTTCGTCGGTGTACTCGGTGTAGACGGGCTCGGGTCCCGGGGGGCGCTGGGAGACGAGTTCCAGCCGGTGTCCGGCGGCGCGGCCCTTGGCCTGGGCGAGCAGGCCGTTGGCGAGGCGCACCACCTGGGGGGTCGAGCGGTAGTCACGGACCAGCTTGACGACCGTGGCCCCGGGGTGCCGGACGCGGAAGTCGAGCAGGTGGTCGGGGGTTGCTCCCGTGAACGAATAGATCGTCTGGCTGGCGTCGCCGACGACGCACAGGTTGTCCCGGTCGCCGAGCCACAGGTCCAGCAGCCGCTGCTGGAGGGGGCTGACGTCCTGGTACTCGTCCACGACGAAGTGCTGGTACTGCGCGCGGACCTGTTCGGCGATGTCGTGCCGGTCCTGGAGGACGGCGACGGTCAGCAGCAGGACGTCCTCGAAGTCGATCACCGCGCGGTCGCGCTTGAGGTCCTCGTAGGCGGCGTAGAGGTGGGCGATCTCGGCCGGGTCGCGGGGGGCCTCGCGGCCGGCCTTCGCGGCCGCGTACGGATAGTCGGCGGGGACGGTCTGGGTGACCTTGGACCATTCGATCTCGGCGGTCACGTCCCGCAGCTCGTTGCGGTCGAGGCGGGTGCCGAGAGACGCGGCGGCGTCGGCCACCAGCTGGATCTTGCGGTCCACCAGCCGGGGCATGGAGCCACCGATCGCTTTCGGCCAGAAGTACTGCAACTGGCGCAGCGCGGCGGAGTGGAAGGTGCGGGCCTGGACGCCCTGGGCGCCGAGCTGGCGCAGTCGGCCGCGCATCTCTCCGGCGGCGCGGGCGGTGAAGGTGACGGCGAGCACGCTGGACGGCTGCAGGATGCCGGCGCGCACCCCGTAGGCGATGCGGTGGGTGATCGCGCGGGTCTTGCCCGTGCCCGCTCCGGCCAGCACGCACACCGGACCGTGCAGGGCGGTGGCCACCTCGCGCTGCTCGGGGTCGAGCCCTTCGAGCACCGCGTCGGGCGACTCCGGTACCCGCGGGAAGAGGGTGGAATGCGTTGCTGCTGTCACACCGCCATGCTGCCAGGTCGCCCGGGACGGCTGTGCGAGTTGTCCACAGGCGAGGGCTCGCAGTCGTACTGATTACAGGCTGATCGTCGTACTGATGCGGCGGGCATCACACCGAAGGCGGGTCGGCGGGCGGCGATACCCCGCCCGGGAATGAGGCTCCGCTCGCCCGTGTTCTCCTTCGCGACGAGATTTTCCGAGCCGTGCGAGGAGAGCGAAAGACATGCAGGGCACTGTGACGATGTACAGCACGACGTGGTGTGGCTACTGCCGGCGGCTGAAGAGCCAGCTGGACCGGGAGGGCATCGCGTACAGCGAGATCAACATCGAGCAGGACCCCGAGTCCGCCGCTTTCGTGGAGAAGGCGAACGGCGGCAACCAGACGGTCCCGACCGTGCTCTTCCCGGACGGCACCACGCTGACGAACCCGTCGCTGGCCCAGGTGAAGCAGAAGCTCACCGCATAGCGCTCCGCGGCTCGCGCCGCGACCGACGTGAAAGGGCGGCCCCGCAAGACCGGGGCCGCCCTTCACGTGTCACACGAAGCCGCGGGTCGGCAGGGGCTTGCCGTACCACATCTCGATCAGCCGGGCCGCGATGGAGATGCCGTAGGGCGGCAGCACCTCGCCGGACTCGAAGGCCGCGTGCAGTTCCTCGCGGGAGAACCAGCGGGCCTCGTGGATCTCGTCGCCGTCGACGTCGATCCCTGTGGTCGTGGCGCGGGCCATGAAGCCCAGCATCAGGCTGGACGGGAAGGGCCAGGGCTGGCTGGCGACGTACTCGACCGGGCCGATGGTGACGCCGACCTCCTCGGACACCTCACGGCGCACCGCCTGCTCGATGGACTCGCCCGGCTCCACGAACCCGGCGAGCGTGGAGAAGCGGCCCTCGGGCCAGTGCACCTGCCGGCCGAGCAGGATGCGGTCCTCGTCGTCCGTCACCGCCATGATCACGGCCGGGTCGGTACGCGGGTAGTGCTCGGCGCCGCAGGCCGGGCAACGGCGGATGTGGCCGGCCGCCGCGATGACCGTGCGCTCACCGCAGCGGGAGCAGAAGCGGTGGGTGCGCTGCCAGTTCTCCAGGCCGACGGCGTGCACCATGAGCCCGGCGTCGCGCGGCGACAGCAGCAGCCCGGCCTCCCGCAGCCCCGCCGGGCGCGCGGACTGGTCGATCCGGCCGGGCAGCGAGTCCTTCTGGAGTGCGAAGTAGCTGACGCCCTCCTCGTCGATGCCGAGGAAGTAGCGGTGCGCCTCGGTGAGCGGCGCCTCGAAGGACGGCGTCATGACGAGCTCGGTCCGGCCGTCCGGCGTCTCGTCGATCAGCACCTGGCCGCCGGAGACCACGAAACAGCGGGTCGTGGGGTGGCTCCACGCCGCCGCCAGCCAGGCCTCGTCCAGCCGGTGGTGGGCGGCGCGGTCGATGCCGCTCGGGGCGGTCAGCGAGATGGGTCGATCGGCTGTGTGGTCGGTCCAGGTGGTCACGTGTGCTTCCAACTCCCCCAGTACAGCGGTTTGCGGCGGGCGGTTCGGCGGGACGTGGGCGGGAGGGCACCGGGTGGGGCGCGGGCGGGGCGGTCGGGACGGTCCTACCAGTGTGCCCCGCGCGCGGTGCCCTTCCGTACGGCGCCGGCCGGTCAGGGCGCGGTGCGCCAGTTCCGGGCCAGGTCGTCCCATAGGTAGGCGCTGGTCTCGACACCCTTGAGGAGGAGGTCCAGCTCGACCTTCTCGTTGGGGGCGTGCCAGCCGTCGGACGGGACGGAGATGCCCAGGAAGAGCACCGGGGCGCCGAGTACTTCCTGGAGGTCGGCGGCGGGCCCGGAGCCGCCCTCGCGGGTGAAGCGGACCGGCTTCTCGAAGGCGCGGCCCATGGCGCGGACCACGGACCGCAGCGCGGGGTGGTCGAGGGGGGTCAGGCACGGGCGCGTGGCCGAGCCGAAGACGGTCTCGCACCGGATGCCGGCGGGCACCTGCTCGGCGGCCCACGCGCGGACGGCCTTCTCGATGTGGTCGCGGTCCTGGCCGGCGACCAGCCGGAACGACAGCTTCACCATGGCCGTGGACGGGATGATCGTCTTGCTGCCGGGGCCCTGGTAGCCACCGCCGATGCCGTTGACCTCGGCGGTGGGCCGCGCCCAGACGCGCTCCAGGGTGGTGTACCCGGCCTCGCCGTGCGCGGCGTACGACTTGGCCGTGCGCAGCCAGCGCTCCTCGTCGAAGGGCAGCTCGGCGAACAGCTCGCGCTCGCGGTCGGTCAGCTCCACGACGCCGTCGTAGAACCCGGGTACCGCCACGCGCCCGTGCTCGTCGTGCAGGGCGGCGACCAGGCGGGCGGCGGCGGTGGCCGGGTTGGGCACGGCACCGCCGAAGGAGCCGGAGTGGATGTCCTGGTCCGGCCCGTGGAACCGGATCTCGCACTCGGCCAGGCCGCGCATGCCGGTGCACACGGTCGGGGTGTCCTCGGCCCACATGCCGGTGTCGGAGACGATCACGGCGTCGGCGGCGAGCCGGTCGGCCCGCTCCTCCACCAGCGCCCGGAAGTGCGGGGAGCCGGACTCCTCCTCGCCCTCGATCAGCAGCTTGAGGCCGACGGCCGGCGTGGTGCGGCCGGTCGTGGCGAGGTGGGCGCGGACGCCGAGTGTGTGGAAGAACACCTGGCCCTTGTCGTCGGCCGCCCCGCGCGCGTAGAGGCGGCCGTCGCGCACGACCGGCTCGAAGGGGTCGCTGTCCCAGCCGTCCTCGCGGGCGGCGGGCTGGACGTCGTGGTGGCCGTAGACCAGGACCGTGGGGGCCTTTGGGTCGTCGGAGGGCCACTCGGCGAAGACGGCGGGGGCGCCCGGGGTCGGCCAGACCTCCACGGTGGGGAAACCGGTGGCCTTCAGCTTGTCGGCGAGCCAGTCCGCGCTGCGCCGTACGTCGGGCGCTTGGTCGGGCCGGGCCGATACGGAGGGGATGCGCAGCCACGCGGCGAGGTCGTCGAGGAAGGCGGCGCGGTGCTGCTCGATGTACGTGCGGACGGCGCTGTCCGGGGTCTGGCTCATGCCACGAGCCTATCGGCCCGCACCGACAACCTCGGCGGGCGGTTCGTCACACTCAGCTCGCCTCCCGTGTGCTCTCCGTCTCACCCGTGAGCAGCCGCTCCAGCGCGGCCCGGTCCGGCAGGCCCTCGGGGCGTACGACCTCGCCGGTGCGCACGTACAGGAAGGCGGCCGTGACCGACTCGGGCGAAACGCCCTGCTGCTCGGCCCAGCCGAGGCGGTACACGGCGAGCTGGAGCGGGTCGGCGGTGCGGGTGCGGCCGGTCTTCCAGTCGAGGATCTCGTACGTCGCCTCGTCGCCGTCACCGTTCTTGTAGACGGCGTCGATGCGGCCCCGGATGACGCGGCCGGCCAGGGTGATCTGGAAGGGGGCCTCCACCCGGTAGGGCGTGCGCCGGGCGTACTCGGTGCGTTCGAAGGCCTCTTTCAGGGCTTCGAGATCGTGCTCGTCGGCGATCTCGGCGTCGCCGCCGGGCAGCTCGTCCGGCTCCAGCAGGGGCAGGGTCAGCTCCTCGAAGCGGGCCTCGACCCAGGCGTGGAACCGGGTGCCCCGGCGCGCGGCCGGTTGCGGGGGGCGCGGCATGGGGCGCGCGAGTTCCTGTGCGAGCCCGTCGGGGTCCTCGGCCAGCCGCAGCAGCTGGGACGCGGTGAGCGTGGCGGGCAGGGGGACCTCGGTGACGGCCTGCCGGGCACGCAGCAGCTCTCCGGTGAGCGCGTCCAGGTCACGGTCCCAGGAGGCGATGGCGCGGGCCTCCTCCGGGGTGAGGCCGGTGCCGGGGTGGGGCCCGGCGGCCAAGGGGCCGTCCTGCGGGGCGGACGCCTGGGGCGGGACCAGACCGGTGGGGCCGTCCGGGAAAGGGACGGGGGCGCCGCCCGGGAGTGCCTCGCGCGTCCGGCCCGCGGGCTCCCGGCCCCGGGGCTCCTCGTCGCCGTCGGGCTCGTGGCCGCAGGGCGGCGGAGCGTCGTCGTGCGGGGTGTCCTCGTACGGGTCGCCGTCGTACGGATCACCGTCGTACGGGTCGCCGGAGAGGTCTTCGTACGGCTCTTCGTCGTACGGGGCGTCGTAGGGCCCCTCGCCGTACGGGGCGTCGTACGGGCCTTCCTCCGGTGGTGCGGGCCAGTCCGGGTGTTCGTCGCCGGCGGGGTCGTGCAGGGCCGGGCCGGGGCCCTCGGGGCGGGCGGCGAGGGCGTCCAGGTGGGCGAGGACGGTGCGGGCGGCGGCGCGGCGGCGGGCCAGCGCGTCGGCGTCCAGCGGGAGCGGCCACACCTGGTCGGCGTCGGCCGTGTGCAGGGCCGGGTTCTCCGCGTCCTCGGGAGGCTCCTCCGCCCACGCCTCGATCTCGCCGTACCCGGCGGCGCAGTGGTCGTGCAGGGCCTTCAGGAAGTCGGAGGGGCCGCGCTTCTTCTTCTGGCTGGGTCCCCACCAGTGGCCGGAACCGAGCAGGAGCGAGCGCGGGCGGGTGAAGGTGACGTAGCCGAGGCGCAGTTCCTCGGTGTGCTGGTGGTCCTTCATGGCCTCGTGGAAGGACTTCATGCCGCGCGCGTCCCAGCTGTCGACGTCGGGCAGGGTGTCGGTGTCGCCGCGCAGGGCGTGCGGCAGCACCTTGGCCTGGGCGGTCCACTTCTCGCGGCCCTGGGCGCTGGGGAAGGTGCCGGTGACGAGGCCGGGGACGGCCACGACGTCCCATTCCAGGCCCTTGGACTTGTGCGCGGTGAGCACCTTGACGGTGTTCTCGCCGCCGGGCAGCGCGTTGTCGAGCCCCTTCTCGTACTGGGCGGCGGTGCGCAGGAAGCCGAGGAAGGCCAGCAGGGTGGCCTCGGTGTCGCTCGCGGCGAAGGACGCGGCGATGTCCAGGAAGTTGGACAGGGTCTCGCGGCGCCGGGCGGCCAGCGCGTGCGGTGACGCGGACAGCTCCACTTCGAGACCGGTGACGGCGAGGACGCGGTGCAGGACGTCCATCAGCGGGTCGGACAGCGAGCGGCGCAGGTCGCGCAGCTCGGCGGCGAGATGGGCGAAGCGCACGCGCGCGTCCGCCGAGAACGGCAGCCCGTCGTCGTCCCCGTAGCCGTCGGCCGGCGTTTCCAGGAAGGTGTCCAGGGCGTCGGCGAGCGATATCACCTCGGCCGGGTCGAC
>NZ_JACBWZ010000210.1 GCF_013870595.1 Streptomyces sp. WELS2
GAGGAATATGCGGCGCCCGCGTTCCTCCTTCCACCACTTGATGGTGACGTGCTCGGGCATCCGGCGTTCCATCTCCCGGCCGATCGCGATCGCCGCGCGGCGCACCTGGGTGAAGGTCCAGCGGGGTTCGATGGGGACGAAGACGTGCAGGCCCCGGCCGCCGGAGGTCTTCGGCCAGCCGCGCAGTCCGCCGAACTCCTCCAGCACCGCCCGCAGTTCGTGGGCGGCGCGGACCGCGTCGTCGTAGTCGGTGCCGGGCTGCGGGTCGAGGTCGATGCGGAGTTCGTCGGGGTGGTCGACATCGGTGGCGCGGACCGGCCAGGGGTGGAAGGTGAGGGTGCCGTACTGGGCGGCCCACACCACGGCGGCCTCCTCGGTGGGGCACATCTCGTCGGCGCTGCGTCCGCTGGGGAAGGTGATGTGGGCGGTCGGGATCCAGTCGGGCATGCTCCTGGGCGCCCGCTTCTGGAAGAACCACTCGCCGCCGACGCCGTCCGGATAGCGCTCCAGGGTGGTGGGGCGGTCGCGCAGGGCGCGCAGGATGCCGGGGGCGACCGAGACGTAGTACCGGGCGAGGTCCAGCTTGGTGAAGCCCCGCTCCGGGAAGAACACCTTGTCCGGGCTGGACAACCGTACGGTCCGGCCGCCCACCTCCAGTTCCACCGCATCGCCCATGCGGCCACCGTAGGCGCACCCCGCATACCTCGCATACCGGGCGAAGCCGTATGCATGCGAGCAGAATCGGAGCATGGATCTGCCCGTCATGCCGCCCGTGAAGCCGATGCTCGCCAAGTCGGTGGCGAAGATCCCGCCGGGCATGCACTACGAGGCCAAGTGGGACGGCTTCCGGTCGATCGTGTTCCGTGACGGGCCCGAGGTCGAGCTGGGCAGCCGCACCGGCAAGCCGCTGACCAGGTATTTTCCCGAGCTGGTGGAGGCGCTGAAGGAGCGGGTGCCCGAGCGGTGCGTGCTGGACGGGGAGATCGTGATCGCACGCGGCGGGCGGCTGGACTTCGACGCGCTGACCGAGCGCATCCACCCGGCCGCTTCCCGGGTGCGGGTGCTGGCCGAGAAGAACCCGGCCTCCTTCGTCGCCTTCGACCTGCTGGCCCTGGACGACCACGCCCTGCTCGACGTGGAGCTGACCGACCGCCGCGCCCTGCTGGACCGGGCCCTGGCGGAGGCGACCCCGCCGGTGCATCTGGCGCCCTCGACGGCCGACATCGAGGTGGCCCGGCACTGGTTCGAGCAGTTCGAGGGCGCCGGACTGGACGGGATCGTGGCCAAACCGCCGGACCTGCGCTACCTCCAGGACGAGCGGGCCATGTTCAAGATCAAGCACGAGCGGACGGCGGACGTCGTCGTCGCCGGGTACCGCCTCCACAAGAGCGGCCCGGTGGTGGGCTCGCTGCTGCTGGGGCTCCACGACGAGCGGGGCCGGCTCCAGCACGTCGGCGTGTCGGCCGCGTTCTCCATGAAGAAGCGCGCCGAACTGGTCGAGGAACTCGAGCCGCTGCGCATGGACGACGTCTCCGGGCACCCGTGGGCCGCCTGGACGGACGAGGCCGCGCACGAGACGGCCCGGCTGCCGGGCGCGCCGAGCCGCTGGTCCGGGAAGAAGGACCTGTCCTGGGTACCGCTGCGGCCGGAGCGGGTGGCCGAGGTGGCCTACGACCACATGGAGAACGGGCGGCGTTTCCGGCACACCGCCCGCTTCCGCCGCTGGCGCCCGGACCGTACGCCGGAGAGCTGCACCTACGCCCAGCTGGAGGAGCCGGTGCGCTACGACCTGGCGGAGGTGCTCGGCGAGAGGTGACGACGACGCGCTACGGCCGCATGAGCACCTTGACCGCGCCGTCCTGCTTGCGCTGGAACATCTCGTAGGCGTGCGGCGCCTCCGCCAGCGGCAGCCGGTGCGTGGCGAAGTCGTCCACGCCGAGCGGGTCCTCGTCCGTGAGGTAGGGGATGATCCGGTCGCTCCAGCGACGGACGTTGGCCTGGCCCATGCGGAGCTGGATCTGCTTGTCGAAGAGGGTGAGCATCGGCATCGGGTCGGCCATGCCTCCGTAGACGCCGCTCAGCGAGATCGTGCCGCCGCGGCGGACCAGGTCGATCGCCGTGTACAGGGCGCCGAGCCGGTCGACGCTGAAGCGTTCGGCGAGCGGGCCGCTCAGTTTGCGGGGCATCATCGCGGTCGCCGTCTGGGCGAGCTTGGCGGCGGCGCTGCCGTGCGCCTCGGTGCCCACCGCGTCGATCACGGCGTCCGGGCCCCGCCCGCCGGTCACCTCCCGGATCGCGTGGACCAGCGCCTTCTCGTCGTCGAAGGCCCTGATGTCGTACGTCTCGACCCCGCGCCGCTGCGCCCGGGCCAGCCGCTCGGGCACCAGGTCCACGCCGAAGACGCGTTCCGCGCCGCGGGCCATGGCGATCCGGCAGGCCATGTCGCCGATCGGGCCGAGGCCGAGGACGGCGAGGGTCCCGCCGGGCGGAACGGCGGCGTACTCGACGGCCTGCCACGCGGTGGGCAGTACGTCGGAGAGGTAGACGAACCGGTCGTCCGGCGGCCCCTCGGGGACCTTGATCGGGCCGAACTGCGCCTGCGGAACCCGCAGATACTCGGCCTGGCCGCCGGGCACGGCACCGTACAGACGGGTGTAGCCGAACAGGGCCGCGCCCATGCCCTCGCCGGTGACCTGGGTCGTCTCGCACTGGGTGGGCAGGCCCGTGTCGCACATGAAGCAGTGGCCGCAGGCGATCTGGAAGGGCACCACGACCCGGTCCCCGGGGCGCAGGTCCGGCACCTCGGGGCCGACCTCCTCCACGATGCCCATGGGTTCGTGACCGAGGATGTCGCCAGGCGTCATGAACGGGGTGAGTACCTCGTACAGATGCAGGTCCGAGCCGCACAGCCCGGTGGACGTCACGCGGATGACGGCGTCCGTGGGTTCCTCGATCCGCGGATCCGGCACGTCCTCGACCCGGACGTCCCGCTTGCCCTGCCAGGTGACTGCCTTCATGAGTCGCACTCCCTAGGTCACGTTCGGCCTCGTCCGTGTGCGGTGACCGCCGGGTACCCGTGCGCACCGGGGCCGAACCCGCGCGGCGGTCTCCGGCGCACGCCGGCCGGGATCAGGCATCCGGCACCCGGCACCCGGCGTGGGGCACCGGCACCCGGCACCTGGTACGTGGCGCCTCGTACGGACGAGACCGCGGCGGGGTGCTGGCCCGTGGGGGCCCGGTCAGCCCTGGGTGGCCAGGGGCTCGGCCGCCTCGCGCAGGGGCTCGGCGGGCGGGGTCTCGGCCGGGTTTCGCAGGCTCTCGGCCGCGTCGGCGACCCGGCGGATCAGGTCGAAGAACACGGTCTGCTCCTCGGCGGACAGCGGGGCGAGGAAGACCTGGTTCATCCGGGCGGTGCGGACGGACAGCTTGCGGTGGGTGCGCGCGCCCTCGTCGGTGAGGCGGAGCAGGAAACGCCGTCCGTCGCGCGGGTCGCGCACCTTGTGCAGCAGTCCGCGGCGGTCGAGCCGGCTGATCACCTCGGCGATGGTGGACCGGTCCAGGCCCACCCGCTCCCCCACGGTCCGCTGGTCGAGTCCGGGCTCGGCGACGAGCACGTTCATGACCGCGAACTGCGGCGAGGTGATCTCCTCCGAGACCATCGTGTTCCACAGCAGGTAGTGCGCCTGCTGGAGCCGCCGGGCGAGGTGTCCGGGATGGGTGGTGAGATCCACCGCGGCCATGTGCGCTCCCCTGATCGATTCGTTGGTGCACTGAACGATACCGGGCCGCCGAAGCGGCTGTCCTGTTCTACGAACGCGGCAAAGTACAGGCCTTGACGGCCTTCGTCTCCGGTGGCAGCGTGAGCGGCACCCCACGAAATACTCAGTGCCCTGACTATCCGGGTACGGGTGCTATCCGGGTGCGGGAGAGACGGAGCTTCACGCATGGACAAGGTGGTGGCCACCGCCGGCGAGGCGGTGGCCGATGTGCCGGACGGCGCGTCCCTCGCCGTCGGCGGGTTCGGGCTCAGCGGTGTGCCGAACGTGCTCATCCAGGCGCTGTACGAGCGCGGTGTCGGCGGGCTGAAGGTGGTGTCGAACAACTGCGGGGCGATGGAGTCCGGGCTGGCGGTGCTGCTGGCCGCGGGCCGGATCACCCGGGTGACCGGCTCGTACATCGGCGGCAACAAGGAGTTCGCCCGCCAGTATCTGGCCGGTGAGCTGGAGCTGGAGCTGATCCCGCAGGGCACGCTGGCCGAGCGGCTGCGCGCGGGCGGCGCGGGCATCCCCGCCTTCTACACCCCGGCCGGCGTCGGCACCCAGGTCGCCGAGGGCGGACTGCCCTGGCGCTACGACGGCTCGGGCGGGGTCGCGGTGGCCTCGCCGCCGAAGGAGGTACGGGAGTTCGACGGCGTCGAGTACGTGCTGGAGCGGGGCATCCGCACCGACTTCGCGCTGGTCAGGGCCGCGCGCGGGGACCGGCACGGAAATCTGGTGTTCCGCAGGTCGACGCGGAACTTCAACCCGTTGGCGGCGATGGCCGGCCGGATCACGATCGCCGAGGTGGAGGAACTGGTCGAGCCCGGCGCGATCGATCCGGACGCGGTGCACGTGCCGGGCGTCTTCGTGCAGCGGGTGGTGCCGCTCACCCCGGAGCAGGCGGCGGACAAGCGGATCGAGTTCCGGACGGTGAGCGGCTGATGGCCTGGACACGCGAGGAGATGGCCGCCCGCGCGGCCCGTGAGCTGCGGGACGGCCAGTACGTGAACCTGGGGATCGGTCTGCCGACGCTGATCCCGAACCACCTCCCCGCGGGGGTCGAGGTGGTGCTGGAGTCGGAGAACGGCATTCTGGGCACCGGCCCGTACCCCACGGAGGACCAGGTCGACCCCGATCTGATCAACGCGGGCAAGGAGACGGTGACGGTGCTGCCGGGTGCCTCCTTCTTCGACTCGGCGCTGTCCTTCGCGATGATCCGGGGCGGGCACATCGACGTGGCCGTGCTCGGCGCGATGCAGGTGTCCGCCGGGGGTGACCTGGCCAACTGGGCGGTGCCCGGGAAGCTGGTCACCGGGATCGGGGGCGCGATGGACCTGGTGCACGGTGCCCGGCAGGTGATCGTGGTGATGACGCACACCGCGAAGGACGGCTCGGCGAAGATCCTCAAGGAGTGCACGCTTCCGTTGACAGGCAAGGGATGTGTGAACCGAGTCATCACCGATCTGGCGGTGCTGGACGTCACGACGGAGGGGCTGACGCTGACGGAGACCGCGCCGGGTGTGAGTGTGTACGAGGTCATCGCCAAGACGGACGCGGAACTGAGCGTTGTGGAGGGGCTGCTGTGAACAGAGCTCACAGTGCCCACCCCGCGCGCGACGCGATCGTCGGCCTCAGCGTTGTGAACCGAGCTCACACCACCGCGCCCCTCCGCGCCGTCACGCCCGCTCGCCCCGACAACCCCGTCACCCCTGTTGACCCGGTTCACACCGCAAAGGCGCCCACCCTGTGAACACCGCTCACACTCCCCCAAACCCAAAAGCCGTCTACATCGTCGACGCCGTCCGCACCCCTTTCGGGCGGTACAACGGCGCCCTCGCCTCTGTCCGTCCCGACGACCTCGCCGCCCACGCCCTGCGCGCGCTGCTCGCCCGCACCCCGGAGCTGGATCCCGCCCGGATCGACGACGTCTACCTCGGCAACGCCAACGGCGCCGGCGAGGAGAACCGCAACGTCGCCCGCATGGCCGCCCTGCTCGCCGGGCTGCCGACCTCCGTGCCCGGCGTGACCGTGAACCGGCTGTGCGCCTCCGGTCTGGAGGCGGTGATCCAGGCGGCCCGGGCCATCGCCCTGGGTGACGCGTCCCTGGCCGTGGCCGGCGGGGTGGAGTCCATGACCCGGGCGCCGTACGTCCTGCCGAAGCCGGACGGCCCGTTCCCCGCCGCCCACACCGAGTTGTACTCGACCACGCTCGGCTGGCGCATGGTCAACCCGCGGATGGACCCGCAGTGGACCATCCCGCTCGGCGAGAGCGCCGAGCTGATCGCCGACAAGCACGGCATCAGCCGCGAGCAGCAGGACGACTTCGCGCTGGCCTCCCACCGCAAGGCCGCCGCCGCGCGGGAACAGGGCCTGTTCGACGCCGAGTCGGTGTCCGTGCCGGTGCCGCGGCGCAAGGGCGAGCCGGTCGTCTTCGGCACCGACGAGTGCGTACGGCCGGACGCCTCCCTCGCCGCCATGGCGAAGCTGAAGCCGGCCTTCCGCGCGGAGGGCGGCACGGTCACCGCGGGCAACGCCTCTCCCCTCAACGACGGTGCGGCGGCCCTGCTCCTCGCCGACGAGGAGGGGCTTCGGGCCACCGGCCGGGAGCCGCTGGCCCGGATCAGCGCGACCGGCCTCTCCGCCACCGACCCGCGGTACTTCGGGCTGGCACCCGTGGAGGCCGTCAACCGGGCCCTCGCCAAGGCCGGCAAGGACTTCGGCGATCTGTCGGTCCTGGAGCTGAACGAGGCGTTCGCCGCCCAGGTGCTGGGCTGCCTCGCCGAGTGGCCGGAGTTCGATCCGGCGGTCCTCAATCCGCAGGGCGGCGCCATCGCGCTCGGCCATCCGCTCGGCGCCTCCGGGGCCCGGCTCGCCGGGACCGTCGCCCACCAGCTCGCCCGCCGCGGCTCCGGCACCGGCGCGGCCACCCTGTGCATCGGCGTGGGCCAGGGCCTCGCCCTCGTCCTCGAACGATAAGGAAGCGTCAGGTACCACGATGACTCTCACCCAGCAGGACATCGACCAGGAGATCGCCGCCGAGCGCGTCGCGTACGCCAAACGCGTCGCCGACGGCGCGCCCGCCGAACACCACCCGCGCCGCGACTACGCGCCGTACCGCTCCTCCGTGCTGCGCCACCCGAAGCAGCCCCTGGTGGCGATCGACACGCGCCGGGACCCGGAGCTGGTGGAGCTGCGCTCGCCCGCTTTCGGGGAGCGGGACATCACCGAGATCGACAACGACCTCACCCGGCAGCACACCGGGGAGCCCATCGGCGAGCGCATCACGGTCTCCGGGCGGCTGCTGGACCGCGACGGGCGTCCGGTGCGCGGTCAGCTGATCGAGATCTGGCAGGCCAACTCGGCCGGCCGGTACGCCCATCGGCGTGAGCTGCACGACGCGCCGCTGGACCCGAACTTCACCGGTGTCGGCCGTACCCTCACCGACGCCGAGGGCCGCTATCACTTCACCACCGTCCAGCCGGGCCCCTATCCCTGGCGCAACCACGTGAACGCCTGGCGTCCGGCCCACATCCACTTCTCGGTGTTCGGCACGGCGTTCACCCAGCGGCTGGTGACCCAGATGTACTTCCCGAACGACCCGCTGTTTCCCTACGACCCGATCCTGCAGTCGGTGACGGACGACGCGGCCCGGCAGCGGCTGGTCGCCACCTACGACCACGCGCTGTCGGTGCCCGAGTTCTCCCTGGGCTACCGCTGGGACATCGTGCTGGACGGGCCGGCCGCCACCTGGACCGAAGAAGGACGCTGACCGCCATGACGCTCATCGACCCGGGCAGCCCGGAGCAGGTGCTGCCCACCCCGTCCCACACGGTCGGCCCGTTCTACGGGTACGCGCTGCCGTTCCGCGGCGGCGAGGAGATCGCCCCGCTCGGTCATCCGGACACCGTCACCGTGCACGGCCGCGTCCTCGACGGCGCCGGTGATCCGCTGCCCGACGCGCTGCTCGAGGTGTGGGGGCCGCGGCCCGACGGTACGGTGCCGCGGGTGGACGGCGCGCTGCGCAGGGACCCGGCCACGGGCGGCTTCGCGGGCCGCAACGGGGTGGAGTTCACCGGCTGGGGACGGATCCAGACGGATGCGAACGGGCACTGGTACGCGCGTACGCTGCGCCCCGGCGCGCGCGGGAGCAATGCGCCGTACCTGAGTGTCTGTGTCTTCGCGCGGGGCCTGCTCGTGCACCTGTTCACCCGTATCTATCTGCCGGGTGACGACGCCGCACTGGCCGCCGACCCGCTGCTCACCCGGGTGGGCGACCGGCGTGACACGCTGATCGCGGCTGACGAGGGGAACGGCACCTACCGTTTCGACATCCGCCTTCAGGGCGAAGGCGAGACGGTCTTCCTGGAGTTCCGGTGACATCCGAGTTCCCTTCCTGTACCGACACCGGTCTGCTGGCCCCCGGGCGGGGGTCGGCGGACGCCGTGTCCGAGACCGGCGACGCCGCGTATCTGCGGGCGCTGCTCGACGCCGAGGCCGCGCTGACCCGGGCGCAGGCCGCGCTGGGGCTCGCCCCGCCCGAGGCCGCGGCGGAGGTCACCGAGGCGGCCGACCCGGCCCGGTTCGACCCGCGCTCCCTGGCCGCCCGCGCCGCCGGCGGCGGCAATCCGGTGATCCCGCTGGCCGCGGACCTGACCGCGGCGGTCGGCGCCGAGTACGGCCCGTACGTCCACCGGGGTGCCACCAGCCAGGACATCATGGACACGGCGACGATGCTGGTCGCCGTGCGCGTCCTCGGCCCGGTCCTGGACGATCTCGGGCGCGCCGAGCGTGCGCTGGCCCGCCTCGCGGCCGGGCACCGGGACACCGTGCTGCCGGGCCGGACGCTCACCCAGCACGCCGTACCGACCACGTTCGGGCTGAAGGCGGCCGGCTGGCGCGCGCTTGTCCTGGACGCGCGCGACCGTGTGACGCGGGTACGCGAATAGCC
>NZ_JACBWZ010000211.1 GCF_013870595.1 Streptomyces sp. WELS2
TGCTCGAGAACGCGTCACCGGGCAGCCGTCCCCGCGGCCCGCGCCCCCCACCGGCGCGGAGATGATCCGCACACTCACCGGTCTGCTCCCGCCCGGCGGCACCGTCTCCGACGTCACCGGCCGGGACACCGAGGCGGGGGACGGCATCGTCTGGCCGATGGCCAAGCTCACCTACACCACCGCGCGGGGCAGCACCGCCCTGGACGTGACCCTCACCCGGCGGACCCCCGGTATCCCCGCCGACCAGCAGGGCCAGGGCGGCTGTCTGCCGGTCCAGGTGCGCCCCTACGACCGGTGCGGCACCGAGAAGCTCCCCGGCGAAGCGGTGCTCACCACCGTCCAGTCGTTCACCTACCCGGGCCGGAACACCGGCCAGAAGCGCTGGTACGCCGTGCTGACCACCGCCGACGGCGCCGAGGTGACGGTGCAGGAGTTCGCCGGCGGCGGGGAGAAGGAGGCGTCCGGCGGAGCCGATCCGCTGCTGTCCCTCGCCCAGCTGGCCGCCATCGTGCGCAGCCCCCGCTGGGAGAGCGCGCTCGCCGCGCTGCCCACCCCGCCGCGCGCCCCCGCCACCGGCCGGCAGGAGGTGCCCGCCGACCGCATGACCCGGGTGCTGAAGTCCCACCTCCCGCACGGCGGCACGGTCTCCGACGTGAACGCCGGTGGCGGGCTGGTCCAGCTGGTCTACGACGACGGCCACGGCCGGAACATGGTCGAGGCCGACGCGCAGTACGGCATGACCGAGGCCCTGGCCGGGCACATGGGCTGCGCCGGCGTGGCCGGCGACTGCCGGTCCGAGACGCTGGGCGACGGCACCCGCGTCAAGACGGTCCGGGGACGGTCGGAGAAGGGCGGCTCGGCCCGGGTGTGGCTGGTCGACGTGCTGTACCCGGACGGCCGGCGGGTGGTGGCCCGCGAGGTGAACTCCTACGCCGAGGCCGGTCCGGTGACCCGGCCCGAGCCCGCGCTGAGCCCGGAGCTGCTGCGGGGCATCGCGCTCGACAAGGGGTTCTTCACCGGCTGACCCGGTCGCGTGGGCCCGGGGGCGGTGCGGTCAGCCCGCCCAGTCCAGCAGGCGCTCGCCCGTCTCGGGCGCCCGCAGCCGGCCGAGCGACTCCTTCTCCAGCTGGCGTACGCGTTCCCGGGTCAGGCCCACCTGCTCGGCCACCTGCTGCAGGGTGCGCGGATGCCCGTCGTGCAGCCCGTAGCGCAGGCTGAGGATCATCGCCTCGCGCGGGGCCAGCACGCCCAGCGCGTCCCGGAGGTCCTCGGCGAGCGCGCGGTACTCGGCGACCTGGGGCGCCTGGAGGACGTCGGTGGCCGGGATGAGGTCGCCGACCACGGTCTCGCCGGTGTCGTCCACGGGTGTGTCCAGGCTGATCGTCTGCCGGCCGACCCGGCGCAGCCAGGCCACCCGGTCCTCGGCGAGGCCGCTCTCCCGCGCGACCTCGTCGTCCGTCGGCTCGTGGCCGACGCGCAGCTGGAGCCGCCGCTCGACCTTGGCCAGCTTCTGCAGCTGCTCCACGACGTGCATCGGCAGCCGGACGGTACGGGCGTGCTGGGCCAGGCCCCGCTCGATCGCCTGGCGGATCCACCAGGTGGCGTAGGTGGAGAACTTGAAGCCCTTGGTGTGGTCGAACTTCTCCACGGCCCGCATCAGCCCGAGGTTGCCCTCCTGGATCAGGTCCAGCAGGGGCACCCCGCGGTGGGCGTGCCGTTTGGCGATCGACACCACCAGCCGCAGATTGGCCCGGATCATGTGGTCCTTGGCGTGCCGGCCGTCCCGTACGGCCGCCTCCAGATCCCGGCGCCGGTGCGGCGGGAGACGGTGCGCGTCGTCCCGCTCCAGCTCCCCGGCGGCGTGCTGACCGGCCACGATGAGCGCGCCGAGGCGTACCTCGTCCTCGGCGTCGAGCAGCGGGGTCGCGGCGATCTGGTTCAGGTACTGGCCGAGCAGGTCGGCCTCGTCGCCAAGTTCGGGGACCCGGCTCCGCGGGCGGGCGGAGCGGGCCGCGGTACGGCGCCGCTGCCGCGGGTCGGTCGTGGTGGTGCGTGCCGGACCAGGCATTGTCTCCGGCCTCCGACTCCTGTCGCTTCGGCTCTGTGTGCCAGAGCCCGGGCTTCCAGCGACCGCCGGGTACCCGGCCCGGCGCCCGGGATGCGCGCCGGGCGGCTCAGCGCTCCCAGGTGGCGTCGGCGAGGGCCAGCATGTGCGGGGCGGACAGGGCGTTCGCCGGATCGGCGGCGGTCGTCAGCAGCCAGCGTGCCGCGTCGGCGCATTCGCCGGGCGGTACGACCAGCAGGTTCCGCTGTTCCCCGGTGCCGGTGTCCAGGACGATGGTGTGCGCCTCGGTGTCGACGGCCGACAGGGAGACCAGGATGAGGCGGCCGGGGACCGGCACCCGGTGCGGGACGTCGGGCCAGGCCGCGGTGTCCACGGTGACGTGGACGACCGTGCCGAGGCCGGCGGCCAGCGCCCCGGCCAGGGCCGGCAGTTCCAGTTCCAGGGCGTCGCAGCGGGGCCACCAGGCGCCGTCCAGCGGGCCGTGGCCGCCGTCCGGGGTCAGGGTGAGCCGGGGGAGCGGCATCCGGTAGGTGTGCGCCCCGGCCGGGAGGTGCCCGGCGGGGTCTCCGTTCCTGTCCATGCGTACGATCCCGTCCCGGACGGATCTCGGGCCGCCCGTCTCCGTCGTGCCGCCGGTGTGGGTCAGGCCAGCGGGGTGTCCGCCCAGGGCAGCGCGGAGGCCTCACGGTGCTCCGGCGGGCGGACCGCGGCGGCATCGTGGCAGGTGAAACCGAGCCTGGTCAGCGCCCGGCTCACCTCGGCCGCCGTGAAATCGCGGCGGTCCTGCCGGGTGATGACCTGCCCGACCTGCTTGACCGGGTAGACCCGGCGGTCGACGGTCACGCAGATGCCGACGGCGGGCTCGGGGGAGACGCCCTCCATCGACTGCTCGACCTCGGACTTGGTCAGATCGAAGGGGAATCGGGCGATGACACAGCGCATGGTGCCTCCAGCGGAGCGGTCGGGGTGGGGCGGCCGGCGCCCCGTTCGCGCAGGCCGACGGGGGTGATGGCCTCGCGGGGCGGGGGCGGAGGGGAGTTGTCGATGTAGCACTGCGCGGCCACGGGCGCCCCGACCCGCTTGCGGATCAGGCGCTTGACGATCACGACTCGTTCCCGGCCCTCGTGCCGCAGCCGTACCTCGTCACCGACACGCACGGAGTAGGCGGGCTTCACCCGCTCGCCGTTCACCCGCACATGCCCGCCCCGGCAGGCGGCGGCGCCGAGGGAACGGGTCTTGATCAGACGGACGGCCCAGATCCAGCTGTCGATGCGGACGGTCTCGCCGCCCGCGGGCCCGGCGGCCTCGGCCGCCGCCACCGCGGCGGCGGTCTTGGGGTCGAGCGGCTGTGCGACGGGGGCGATCCCCGCCCCGTCCGGCGCGCCCGCCTCCTCGCCGGTCCCACGGTCCACGTTCTCGTCCGCATCCTCCGAAGCCATGCCCCGACCTTAACGCGCGGAGGCCACCGAGCCGGAAGCGTTTTCCCGGCGCTCAGCCGGGCACCCGCGCCCTCGGCCCGCCTCGCTCCCTCGCCTTTGCCCCGCCCCCGTCCCACCACCCACCCCCGGCTTACGGTGACCGTATGGACAACACCAGCGCCCTCGCCCGGCTGGACCGGCGCGTCGCCGGGTGCCGGGCCTGTCCCCGGCTGGTCGAATGGCGGGAGGAGGTGGCCCGTACGAAACGGGCCGCGTTCGCCGACTGGACGTACTGGGGGCGGCCGGTGCCCGGCTTCGGCCCCGCCGACGCCCGGCTGGTGATCATCGGGCTCGCCCCGGCCGCGCACGGCGGCAACCGCACCGGCCGGATGTTCACCGGCGACCGTTCCGGAGACGTGCTCTACCAGGCGCTGTACGACGTGGGGCTCGCCTCCCAGCCCACCTCCGTCAGCGCGGACGACGGACTGGAGCTGTACGGCGTGCGGGTCACGGCGCCGGTGCACTGCGCGCCACCCGCCAACAAGCCGACCCCGGGGGAGCGCGACACCTGCCGTCCCTGGCTGGTCCAGGAGCTGACGCTGCTCCGGCCGACGCTGCGGGCCGCCGTCGTCCTCGGCGCCTTCGGCTGGCAGGCCGCGCTGCCCGCGTTCGCGGCGGCCGGCTGGACGGTGCCCCGCCCCCGCCCGGCCTTCGGCCACGGCACCCGGGTCGCACTGGACGGCCTGGACCTCTTCGGCTGCTTCCACGTCAGCCAGCGCAACACCTTCACCGGCCGGCTCACCGCCGAGATGCTGCGGGAGGTGCTGCGTACGGCGGCGGACGCGGCCGGGCTGTCCTGAGGAGCCGGTACGGCCGCGCTCAGCCCTCCTCGCCGAACAGGTGCCGTACCGTCGAGCGGTAGTTGGCGCGGACGTGACCGAGCGCGTGGGCCCGGGCGCGGTCCGGGTCGCCGGAGGCGATGGCCTCGTACAGCTCGCGGTGTTCGGCGAGGAGTTGGGGCCATTCCTCGTTGCGCCGGGTGAGCCAGCGCAGGCGGCCGTCGACCGGTTCCATCACCGAGATCAGCAGGCCGTTGCCGGCCATGGCGAGGACCCGGTCGTGGAAGCGGGTGTTGACGTCCGTGATCGCCTCGGCGTCCCCCGCCTCGGTCGCCCGGGCCGCCCGGCCGAGCAGGTCCCGTAGCTCCGCCAGGGCCTCCGGGGCCGCCCGTACCGCCGCGAGGCCCGCCGCGTACACCTCCAACGCCTCGCGCAGCTCGAAGAGTTCGCGGACATCGGCCGGGGTGAGCCGGCGTACGACGGTGCGGCGGGCCGACTCGAAGAGGACGAAGCCCTCGGCGACCAGGGCCCGGATGGCCTCGCGCACCGGCACCCGCGAGACCCCGAACCGCTCGGCCAGTTCCCGCTCCACGAGCCGGTCGCCGGGCCCCAGGCGCCCGGCGATGATGTCCTCCCGCAGGCTCGCCAGGACGCGCTCGCGCACCGCGCCCAGGGGTTCGGTCTTGGCCCGTCCGGGGCCCGTGGTGGGGCTCATGGGCCCATCTTCGCCGACGGCAGGGGGCTTTTACCGGGCCGTAACGGCGACGACATCGGTCCGGACGCTTGACGGCGGGACCATGACCGCAGTTTGGTATACCAAACGCGCTCGTCCGGCACACAAGGAAATTCGTCCGGCACGCAAGCAAACGCGCCGGGAAAACCGCCGTCCTCCGTCCCCGTGATCCTGGAGGCCCCGTGTCCCTCGCCGACCGCGCCACCGCCACCGGCGCCGCCGCGTCCGTCCCCGACCCCCGCCTCGTCAACGAGGACCTCGCCCCCGCGAAGCAGCGGAACTGGAAGGTCTTCGACCTGTTCGCCCTGTGGATGTCCGACGTCCACAACCTCGGCAACTACACCTTCGCCGCCGGCCTGCTGGTCCTCGGCCTGAACGTCTGGCAGGTGCTCACCTCCCTCCTGGTCGGCTTCGTGCTCATCTACGCGGGCATGAACGCGATGGG
The DNA here is from genome assembly GCF_013870595.1 of Streptomyces sp. WELS2. Lineage (GTDB taxonomy): Bacteria > Actinomycetota > Actinomycetes > Streptomycetales > Streptomycetaceae > Streptomyces. The sequence goes on from NZ_JACBWZ010000211.1 coordinate 5,501, forward strand.
CAGGATCGGCCAGCGGCACGGGGTGCCCTTCCCGGTCGTCAGCCGCATCGGCTTCGGCGTCTGGGGCGCCAACATCCCGGCGCTGATCCGGGCCGTGATCGCCATCATGTGGTACGGCATACAGACCTATCTGGCCTCCGTCGCCGTCAACGTCATGCTGCTGGCCGCCTGGCCGGGTCTGGAGTCGCTGACGCACCCCTCCTTCCTCGGCCTGGACGCGCTCGGCTGGATCTCCTTCGTCTCGCTCTGGCTGCTCCAGGCGCTGATCATCACCCGGGGCATGGAGGCGGTGCGCCGGTTCCAGGACTTCTGCGGTCCGGCGATCTGGCTGGTGATGATCGCGCTGGCCGTCTGGGTGCTCGCCGAGGCCCACTGGCACATCCCGCTCACCGCCACCCCGCACCCGGTCACGGCCGGCGAGCAGTGGCGGCAGTGGTTCGGCGCGATCGGCCTGATCCTCGCCACCTACGGCACCCTGATGCTCAACTTCTGCGACTTCTCCCGCTTCGCGCCCGACCAGCGGACCATCCGGCGCGGCAACTTCTGGGGCCTGCCCGTCAACTCCACGGCGTTCGTGGTCGTCTCGGTGATCGTCACGGCGGGCTCCCTGGAGGCGTTCGGCGAGGCCATCACGGATCCGGCGGAGCTGGTCGCCCGGGTGGGCAACACCTGGGTGCTCGTCGTCGCCGCGCTGACCTTCGCCATCGCCACCATGGGCGTCAACATCGTCGCCAACTTCGTCTCCCCGGCGTACGACCTGGCCAACGTCTGGCCGCGCAGGATCACCTTCAAGGCCGGCGGGATGATCAGCACGGTGGCGGCCCTGGTGGTCACCCCCTGGAACCTCTTCTCCAACCCGGCCGTCGTCAACTACTTCCTCGGCGGTCTCGGCGCCTTCCTGGGCCCGCTGTTCGGCGTGATCATGGTCGACTACTACTGGGTCAAGTGCGGCCGGATCGACGTGGACGCGCTGTTCGACGCCCGGCCCGGCACCCCGTACCACTACCGCAAGGGCGTCAACCCCAAGGCGCTGTGGGCGTTCCTGCCGTCCGCCGCGGTCGCCGCCGTCCTCGCCCTGGTGCGGAGCTTCGACGCCGTGTCCCCGTACTCCTGGTTCATCGGCACGGCGCTGGCCGCCGGCCTGTACGCGGCGCTGTGCCGCCGGGAGCGCGCGGCGGCCGGGCAGGAGGGCTGACGTGCGGATCGTCGTCACCAACTGCAACACCACCCGCGAGATGACCGAGGACATCGTCCGCGGCGCCCGCGCTGCGGCGGCCCCCGGCACCACCGTGACCGGGCTGACCCCGGCCTGGGGACCCGAGTCCGCCGAGGGCTGGCTGGACAGCTACCTGTCCGCCGCCGCCGTCCTCGACGTGCTGCGCACCTACGACGGCCCGCCCTACGACGCGGTGGTGCTGGCCGGGTTCGGGGAGCACGGACGCGAGGGCGTACGGGAGCTGGTGGACGTACCCGTGGTGGACATCACCGAGGCCGCCGCGCACCTCGCCTGCCTCCTCGGGCGCCGCTACGGCGTCGTCACCACCCTCGACCGGTCCCGCGGCCAGATCGAGGACAGCCTGGAGACCGCGGGCGTGGCCCGCAACTGCGCCGCCGTCGTCGGCACCGGCCTCGGCGTGCTCGGCCTGGCCGCGGACCCGGCACGGACCGAGACCGCGTTCCTCGCCGCCGCCGAACGTGCCCGGGACGCCGGCGCCGAGGTGCTGATCCTGGGCTGCGCCGGGATGACCGGGCTGGAGCGGACGGTGGCGGGCAAGCTCGGGCTGCCGGTGGTCGACGGCGTCGGCGCGGCGGTCAAGCTCGCCGAGTCCCTGGTGGCACTCGGCCTGACCACGAGCCGCGCGGGCGGCTACGCCGAGCCGCTGCCCAAGCGCCGGCTGTGGGGGCGTCCCACGGCACCCGGTCCGGCGGGGACGGGTCAGGGGCGCCAGTCGTAACGTACGTCCGGTTCGCGCTCCTCGTTGCGGCTGCCGTCGGTGAACGCCACGGCGGTGAAGCCGTGCCGCTCGTAGAAGCGGTGGGCGGGCTTGTTCACCTGGAACGTCCACAGGGTCAGCCCGCCCGGGCTGCGCTCCTTGGCCAGGGCGACGAACCGGTCCCCGATGCCCCGGCCCCGCCACTCGGGGTCCAGGTACAGCTGGTCCAGCGCCTCCCCGTCCAGCACCATCAGACCGACCACACCGGCGCCGGGCGCCTCCGCCACCCAGGTCTCCCGGGCCGGCACCACGACCTCGCGGAAGTAGTCCCGCACCTCGTCGTCGGCGCGCGGGCGGACGACGGTCGGCAGCGCGGTGTCGAAGGACCGCAGATAGACGTCGGCGACGGCACGGGCGTCGGCCGGCACGGCACGGCGCAGCACGACCTGGTCCGCCGCCTGCTCCGGCACCACGGCGGTGGCCGTGATCTCCACGAGCTGGCCGGGGTGGCCGAGGCAGGACACGCCGAGCAGCGTGGAGGAGTGCGGGCCCGCGCCCAGCGCCGAGGACTCCACGACCCGCCACACCGCGGACAGCGCCGCGGTGTCGTCGCCGACCACGTACACGTCCGTCGTCAGCACATGCTCCGGATCGCTGCCGACGGCCCGCAGCTGCTCGCGCAGATTCGCGATCACCTGCTCGGCCTGGCGCCCGGGATCCCCCGGCCCCACCAGCTCACCGTCGGCGGTCAGCGGCACCGACCCGGCGAGGAACGCGAGCTTCGTGCCCGCCTCGACGACGGAGGCGTGGGAGCGGGCGGGCGGAGGGAACAGGGCGGGGGCGGTCACACGCCGGATCACGAAGCGGCTCCTGCGGGGGAAGGGGGGACAGATGTCCGATGATCCGGCCCCGCGGCCCCGCCCGCATCCGAATTACGGGCCGGGGAGGCCGCCGGGGCGTCGCGCGCGTGAACCGCCGGGGCGTCGCGCGCGTGAAGAGGAGGAGACCAGTTCCGGGCATTGCGTTCATAAAGAAAACGGCCGTCCCGGCAGGTTTCACACGGGCGAAACGTGAGCGTTCCGTTCGCGCGGGGAACGCGATCTACCGTGGAACCACCCCCACCGGCCACCGTCGTCCGAAGGCCCACCCCCGCCCTCGAATGAACAGGAGCCCCGTGCCCCGGCCCGCCGTGCCCGCCGTACCCCCCTGGCTCGCCCACGCCTTCCGCGCCCAGCGCGAACCCGTCCCCTGGAACGCGGTGTGC
>NZ_JACBWZ010000212.1 GCF_013870595.1 Streptomyces sp. WELS2
ACGCCATGCCGCGAACAGGACACCCCTGCCAAGCCGAAACCACCTGAGTGAGGGACAGACAATCCCCGCCCGGCAGTCGAGATCACGGCCAGCAGGTCCCGGCGTGGGGAGACGGCCAGGCGGTACGCGAGGTTCGTGGCCTGGCGCTCATGGTGAGGAAGCGGCGCCTCCTGATGGAGGACGTCGGGGCGGCGGAACGCCGAGGAGCGGCCCCGGCTTGGTGCTGCCCGCGGCCGTACGGCATCCGCACCACCCCGGGCTCGCTGGTGTCCGCGGGCGCCGACCCACCCGCAGTACGCTGCGATCGGCACGGCCACGCAGTTCCTGACGTCCGCCGCGTCGGTGGCCCAGTACAACGTCATCCGCTTCCAGCCCCGGGCGACGTCCGCGGGCCGCCGTCGTGGACGGAGGGTCCAAGGAAGACTGGTGCGTACTGCCCGTCGGCGCTCTGGAGGGAGCGGTGCTCGTCATCGGCCGCCTGGCCGCCGGGATGGGCCTCTTCGAGAGTGCCGAGGGCGGTGTCGGGCCGGCAGTGGCGCAGGCCGCAGGCATCTGATGCGGCGCGCGGGACGGGTGCACGCCGCCCTGTGGTCCGGCCGCGAGTCCCGGAAGCCCATCTCCCGCAGCCGAGACCCCGGCGTTGGCCGGCACACGCCGGCCCGGCAGCCGGCCGGCCGACCCGGACGAGCGTCAGGTCGAGCGCACGACGCCATGGCCGGCGCACTCGCCCGGTGCGACCGGCCCACCTCGTGAGGGAGGACACCTCGCACCATGTGCGCGCCGGGTCAGGTCCATGCCCGGTGTTCCTGGCCGCGAGGGTCGTCGATCTGTGTCCAGTCGGCGTCGACACGCATGGTCGCCCGGCGCGCGGTGTCGTACGGGTCCCAGCCGGGATCGCCGGTCCTGGCGAACTGGATCCATGTCTCGTGCACACGGGAGGCGAGACCGGCGGGCGGTCTGTCGGGGCCGAGCAGGGCATCGGCGCCGTGCAGCCGTGGCAGGTGCGTGAGGTCGAAGACGAAGGGCAGCTCCACCGCGTGGGCGGCCCCCAGTTGTCCGTCGACGGCGCGGGAGCGCCACGCGAACTCGTATGCGTAGGTGGCGCCACCGGACCGGTCGGCGTGTGCGTCGGCCAGGGCCCGGCTGCCCGCGCCGAACAGGGCGTCGCCCAGGATGGCCGACCGCAGCTCGCCGAAGGCCGCCCTCGGGCGGGTCCCGCGGTATGTGTCCACGAGCCGGTCCGGATCGGGATGCACACGTGCCGCGATGGCGTCGACGTCCGCACGCGTCGCGGTGGCGTACGCGTCCACCGGGACCAGATAGAGGTTTCCCTCCTCCGTGTTGGTTCCGACGAGCAGGTCGACGTCGGCGCCGGGGCCCGCGGCGAGGGATTCCGCGGGCTGGGTGTCCAGGACCAGGCTGAAAGGGCTGAGCCCGATCAGCGGGTCGTGGTGGGTAGCCGTCCGCAGGTCCGTGCCGGCGAGCGCGGAGACCGCTTCCACCAGACGGGCGTCGGGGATCCGCGCGAAGGCGTCGACGTGCGGTTCGATGCCCAGGGCCCGGGCCGCCGCCCCGGTGACGCGGGCGGCCTGCTCGGGCGTGAACGCGCCCAGACCGCTGCCGCTCTGGACGATCGCCCGGTGGAACAGTCCCCCCGCTTCGGGAGTGGCCAGGACGCCCCCGACGATGGTCGCTCCGGCCGACTGGCCGAAGAGGGTGACGTTGTGCGGGGCACCGCCGAAGGCGGCGATGTTGGCCCGTACCCAGCGCAGCGCGGCCAGGACGTCGAGCAGCCCGCGGTTGGCGGGTGCTCCGGGAAGGTCGAGGAACCCTCCTACGCCGAGTCGGTAGTTGAGGGTGACGAGGACGACACCGTCGCGGGCGAACGCGGAACCGTCGTACAGCGCGGACCGTGTCGACCCGGCGACGAATCCACCGCCGTGGACGAACACCATGACGGGAAGGTCGCCGTCCGCGTCGGCGGGCGCCCAGACGTTGACCGTGAGGTAGTCCTCACCGCGGCTCCAACCAGCCCCGAAGTAGGGGGACATGTCGAGACGGCCGAGCTTGCGCGCGGGCTGCGGAGCGTTGGGTCCCGGCGTCGTGGCATCCCGTATGCCGTCCCACGGTTCGTGCGGGCGGGGCGCCGCGAACCGGGCGGCGCCGCGGGGCGGGGCGGCGTAGGGGATGTTCAGGAATGTGGCGACGCCGCCTTGGCGCAGGCCGCGGACGGGTCCCTGCGTCGTCGTGACGACGGGGTGGGTGCGATGGTTCACCGGAGTTCCTTTCCGCAGGGCTCAGCCCTGTTCGGTGTAGGGGGCGAAGGGAGCCCAGCTCTTGATCGCGAACTTGCCGCCGTCGCGCACCACTTGCGCGGCTCCGTGACCGCCCAGGTGCGCGGGCACGACGAGGGCGTGGTTGTCCGCCGCCCAGCCCAGGATCTTGCGGCGGGTGGCGCGCGCCTGCGCGGGGTCCTCGCAGAAGCAGCTGTTGGAGTCCGGTTCGAGGATCTGCACCGGGCTGTGCAGCAGGTCACCGACGAACACCGCGCGGTCCGTCCCGGAGGTGAGGATCAGTACGGAGGATCCGGGGGTGTGCCCCGGCGCGGACTCCAGGCGCAGACCGGCGTCGATCTGGTGGCTGTCCTCCCACAGCAGTGTCTGGCCGGCCTGGTGCACCGGGGCGACACTGTCCTCGAACACGTTCTGGTTGCCGCGGCCGAGCACGCTCGTGTGGCCGTTCTCCGGGTTCCAGAAGTCGAAGTCGTCCTTCGGCATCAGGTAGGTGGCGTTGGGAAAGGTGGGCACCCAGGTACGCCCGTCGAGATACGTGTTCCAGCCGACGTGATCGATGTGAAGGTGTGTGTTGATCACGATGTCCACGTCCTCGGGGCGGACTCCGGCGCGGGCGAGGTTGTCGAGGAATCCGGTGTCCATCCGGCTCCACACAGGGGCGTACGGGCGCTCCTTGTGATTGCCCACGCCGGTGTCGACGAGGATGGTCCTGCCCTCGCTGCGCAGGAGCCAGGTCTGGATCGCCGAAGGGACGATCCGGGTCCCGTCGTCCAGGAAGTTGGGGACCAGCATGGTGCGGTGTTCCTCCCATGCCTGGGCGGGGCTGTCCGGGAAGAACGTCTCGGGGGTCATGTCCACGGGCCCGAAATACTCCCGGACGCGGGTGAGCGTGACGTCACCCAGGGTGATGGTGTTCATGTGGCTTTCCATGCGCTTCCTCAAGGGCGATGCGGCTGTCCGGCGCGGCACGGCCCGTACGCGTCGGCGGTTCGACCGGACAGCTCCCGGAAAACGCCGCGGACGAAGCGACGGTGTCGAAGAGTCCGGTCATGTGGACGTCCTTACGAGAGGTGCGCCGCACGGGGTGCCGCCGTCGCGACGGGTGAACGGTGCGGAACCCATGTCAGCGGCATCACGGCGACCGAGCCAGACCGGACCTTGCCTATCCCCGGCCGGGTCAGGTTCCCGGCCTGTGAGGCCCACATAATGGGCCACATGAGCGGACAGCGAGAACTCGGGAACTTCCTGCGGACTCGGCGGGCTCAGCTGCATCCGGAGGATGCCGGGCTGCCGGACTACGGAGACCGGCGCAGGGTGCCCGGCTTGCGCCGTGAGGAACTGGCACTGCTGGCCGGCGTCAGTTCCTCGTACTACACCCGGCTGGAACAAGGCCAGTCCATGGGCCCCTCGTCCGAGGTCCTCGACGCCATCGGCCGGGCGCTGCACCTGGACGAGGCCGAGCAGCGCCACCTCCACGACCTGGCGGACCGCGCGAAGCGGCGTACGGTCGTCCACCGCCCACCCGCCGAGCACATCGACTCGGCGACCCTCGACCTGCTGGAGGCTGTCGGTGACGTTCCCGCCCTCGTCAGCGGGCGACGCAGTGACATCCTGGCCTGGAACCGGACGGGACACGCGCTGTTCGCCCCCCACCTCGACCCGGCCGGCCCGGCGGATCCCGGCAACCGGCCCAACCTGGTCCGCCTGATCTTCCTCGACCCCCACACCCGAGCGCTGTACGCCGACTGGCCGAGCAAGGCAAGGGCCGTCGTCGAGAACCTCCGTATGACGGCCGGCCGACACCCCGACGACACGCTGCTCACCTCGCTCGTCGACGAGCTGACCACGAGGAGCCCGGAGTTCGCCGCCATGTGGGCCGATCACAGGGTCAGCCCCTGTGGCTCCGCGGTGTACGAGATGCACCACCCGCTGGTCGGCAGCCTCACCGTCCGGCAGCACAGCCTGCGTCCCCCGCAGGGCGAGGAACGGCACATCGTGCTCGCCATCGCCGAACCCGGCTCCCCGTCACAGGCCGCCCTCCGCCTGCTCTCCCGGACGACCGCCCCGACGGCCCGTCAGGAGTGAAGTGTCCGACGGCATCCGCCGGGGCGCCGGACGACCTGTACGGCCCGGCCCACGGTTCCTGACACACCGTCCTGCACGAGGGATCTTGCGACCGCGCCCGGTGAGCCGACCGTGCCGGTACCACTTCTCCGGGTGCACAGACGACACAGCTGCTCCCGTGTGGCGGGACGCGCGGCCGATCGGCCTCTTGTGCGGGTAGGGCCATGTGGCGTGACTTCCATGAGGGATATCGCGCTGATCACCGCCAGGAAGAGGTGCGCCGCTACCACCTGCGCCAGGTCGTCGTTGGCGACGGCCGCCGACCGGCCCGCACGCCCCTCGCTCGCTCAGGCGCGGGAAGAGGCCGGGGCCCCGGCCGGACTGTGAACGGGCCGGGGCCTTGCCGTCCTCGACCGGGCGACGAGTCGTCAACCGAGGCGCAACTGCGCAACCTCTTCGGCGAGGGCCGGCACCCGCACGCCGACCGGATCGAGGCCGCCCAGCTCGTCGCCGGGGGAGCGGCCACCGCATCGGCCGCCTGGCCTGCGAGGGGGAGGAGCCGGCCGACGGCGAGCGCGAGGGCACCAGGGTGCTGTTCCCGCCCGGACGGGGGATCTGCAGCGTGTCGTCGCCATGCTGATGCGGGACATTGGCTGCCGCGGCTCTCCACCCCCTCGGGCTGCCGTCCGGCCACGCTGGTTCTCCGCCTGACGCGGTTGCCGTGCGTAAGGCGTTGCAGCAGGGGGGCCGGGTGGGCGGCGGCCGGCGTCCGCTGACCGGCCGTTCCCTGCCGTGGCGAGTACTGAAGAGGCGCCCGGAGCCGGTGGGTTGGGCACTGGCCCTCTTTGAAGCCGTACGTAATGTGCACTGGTTCCGTGCCTTCCGCGGGGCAGGTTCCCGTCACGGGCGGTGTCCGCGTGATGCCGGCCAGACGGTGTCCAGAGCCCCGCCCGTCCGAGGATACGAGCTGTACGCTCCTTGGGGGCAAGGCTCTGGCCCGGCGGGGCGGCCTCAGCCGTCGACCGAGGCCGCGGCCCTTTTGGCATCACTTCCACTTGTCGTAGAAGTACGCGACGACCAGCAGGACTTCGCAGGCCGCCGACACGGTGTCCGGCCTGAAATGGAACTGGACGGACCTCTTGAAACGGCTCCTCCATTCCCTGTGCGCCTTGAAACTGTGATCTTTCCCGGATCGACGGGACGGCATCCGAGCCGACCCCCTTCGGCCGGGCGGGGAAGCGCCCCGCGTCGCTGAGAGCGTTCGCCGCGCCCCCAGCTGGTCCAGGCGCGCCCAATCCACTCCGCGGAAACCCGAAGATCGTGAGCTTCTTGGTTTCCATAGACAGTAGAGACCCGCTCCCGCCAGCGTCCTAACGATTTGAGAGGAAACTGAGCATAACGATCCGGTGGCAGCCGGACACGCGGCGTAGTGCTTGTGACTGGATGCGTACCGGCTGGGCAGCGGTAACCCCGCAGCAGCAACCGCACTTGGCGGCGTTCTCGCCGGTCAGCGTGAACTCCACGGTCCCGTGTGCGCGTGCACACTCTGTGTGCCGATCCGCCCTGTTCTCACGGGTGGGGGGCAGAAGAGGGCCGAGGCGAAGACTGTCCCTCATCAAGGACGACGACCATGTCGCCGCGGACCGTCTGCTACGCGCACTGCGCCGGCTCGTGAGAGGTGCCGGGGGGCCAAGCGGACATGAAACCAAGCTAGCTTCGTACTCGATATATGGTTCACTGAAGGTATGACACCGCTCCGGCTGACAAAGCCGCTGATCGCCGTCCTGAATGAACTGCTGGATGCGCAGAGGAACGGAAACGACATCTGGGGCCTCGAGATCTGCCGCAAGGCCGACCTCGGCCCCGGCACCGTGTATCCCATCCTCGACCGGCTCACCGAACGTGGCTGGGTCACCAGCCGGGAGGAAACCGGCCCGCACTCTGGTCGCCCCGCGCGCCGCTTCTTCGAATTCACACCCATGGGACACGAGCAGGCGGCCCATGTGCTTCAGATGCGTGAACTGAGCCGCACCAGAGCAGGCCTGAAGCCCAAAGATTCGGGGCCTGAAGATGCCAGTTGAGGCCTGGCCCATCCGGCCTGGGCGTGCAACGATCCCTCACGCGCCCACAGACCGGATGCGGCAGCCAGATGCCAACTGCCCTGGACGACACACGTGATCCGCACCGGCCCGGGTACACGCGGGCTGAATGTGCGACCCGGAACGAATGGCGGTCGTGACGGAAGCGGACCCGGCGCTGGTGGGCGGCGCCGGCGCTGGGCCGGATCGGCTGGTTCCGGCCGTGATCACCTCGTCCCCGCCCCTGAAGCGGGCACGCTGGGCGAGCTCAACGCCATGATCGACCGGTGGGCCCAGGAGGACGACGTCCGCCGCGTCCGTTCCCCCCCGCACGATCGGTGAGTACTGCGCAGCCGAGCAGCCGCTGCCGGCGTCACTGCCGGAGGACCCGTTCGAGACGGGTCGGCCATCCACTCCGCGGGTCGACCACTACAGCCGGATCTGCGTCCGGATGAACTGCTACGCGGTGCCGGTGCGACTGATCGGCCGCTCGCACGCGCACGGTCTGTGTCCTGATGAGCCCTCGCCCTCCCGTACGGCGGCTGCGTCGACGCCTCCGGTTCCGTTGCGCGCGGATCACCGGAGCAGGTGGTCTTCGCGTGAGCCGGCCGACTGGGGCGGGGACCTTGTGGCCGGGGCCAACGGCTGTGGCAGCGTCGGTTCGTCGGCGATTGGTGGGGGGTGTCGGCGGGGGAGGGGCCGGGCTGTGCTCGGTGTCGGTGGGCAGCGGGTTGTCGGGGCCGGAGGGGTCGCGGGCGGTGCCCCGTGCCGACTTCCCCGACCGGTTCGGGCTCGGCCGGTGTGGCGTTCTGGCTGCGCCTGGTAGACGCGAGGTAAAGAAAACGTATGGTCTAGTCCAAAGAGGAAGTTGGTCTAGTCCAGGTTATTGACGTGGCCGCAACAGCTCCCGGAGGGTGGGGCTCCCCGCTCTGGGGTCCCCACCCTCTGGAGGCACACATGAGACGTCTTCGGGCATGCCTGGGCGCGGCTGCGGCCGTCGGCCTCGCCGCGGCCGGCGCCACCGCGCTGGTGGCCGGCAGCGCCTCGGGCGCGACCGGCGCGCTCGGCAACCGCTGGTACGCCGCCGCCCCTTATCTGATGCCGCTGGACAACGACCCGCCGGACCCGGCCGCCATCATGGACGCCACCGGCCTGAAGGCGTTCCAGCTCGCCTTCGTCCTCGCGCCCAACGGCGGTGGCTGCACGCCCACCTGGGACGGCACGGCGCCGGTCGGCTCGGACACCGCCGTACGGTCGGTGATCGACACCATCCGGGCCAAGGGCGGGGACGTCTCGGTCTCCATCGGCGGCTACGGCGGCACCAAGCTCGGCCAGGCCTGCGCGGACCCGGCGTCCACGGCGGCGGCCTACCAGCAGGTCATCACCAAGTACGGGCTGCACGCCATCGACTTCGACCTGGAGGAGCCGGAGTACGAGAACACCGCGGCGATCAGGAACGAGATCGGCGCCGCGAAGATCCTCCAGCAGAACAACCCCGGGCTGTACGTGTCCGTGACCACGGCCGGCACGGCGGACGGCACCGGCTGGTTCGGCAAGCAGATGCTGCTGGAGGCCAAGGCGCAGGGGTTCACCCCGAACAACTTCTCCATCATGCCGTTCGACGGCGGCTTCAACGGCGCGGCGAGCCAGACCGCCGCGCTCACCAAGTTCAACGGCGTGCTCCAATCCACCTTCGGCTGGGACGAGGCCACCGCCTACGCTCACGAGGGCTTCTCGGGCATGAACGGCCGCAGCGACACCGGTGAGTACTTCGCCCAGGCCGACTTCCAGACCGTGCTCGACTACGCCACCGATCACCACATGGACCGGTTCACGTTCTGGTCGCTGAACCGCGACCGGCAGTGCACACCGGCCGACAACGGCGGCCGCACGTCCGGCACCTGCTCCAGCGTGGCCCAGAACGCCTGGGACTTCGCCAAGTACTCCGTGAAGTTCGCCGGGGTCACCCCGCCGACCACCACGCCCACGCCCACCCCCACCCCCACCCCCACCCCCACGCCGACCCCGACGGCCCCCGCCTCCTGCCGGCCCGCCTGGAGCGCCACGACGGCGTACACGGCCGGGGCCGAGGTCTCGTACGGCAAGCACAACTGGAAGGCCAAGTGGTGGACCCAGAACGAGACGCCCGGCGCCTCGCAGTGGGGACCGTGGCAGGACGAGGGCGCCTGCTGAGGCATTCGGTGACCGGTTCGGCGTCCGCCACGCTGAACGAACCCCCGGACCCGGCCCCCTCGCGC
>NZ_JACBWZ010000213.1 GCF_013870595.1 Streptomyces sp. WELS2
CGAGCCGACCGAGGCGGTGCTCGCGGAGGCCGGCGTGGCACGGGCCACCGCGCTGGCCCTCGTGTACGACGACGACGAGACCAACATCCGCGCCGCGCTGACCGCCCGCCGGCTCAACCCCCGGCTGCGGCTGGTCCTCAGGCTCTACAACCGGCGGCTGGGCCAGCACATCGAGGAACTCCTCGACCAGGCCGCCGCGTTGGCCGGCGGGGACGAAGCCGCCGGGCTGGAGGCGTCCACGACCGTGCTGTCGGACGCCGACACCGCCGCGCCCGCGCTCGCGGCCACCGCCGTCGTCGGCACCAGCAGGGTCGTACAGACCGAGAACCTGCTGCTGCGGGCCGTGGAACGCCCGCTGTCCGGGGACGGGACCGGGCCGGCCACCCTCGCCCTGCTGTCCGGCGGCGAGCAGCCACCGCTCCTGCTGCCCGGTGACGAGGAGGTACGGCAGGCCGCCGGCCGGCAGGCCGTGGTGCTGGAACACGTCTCCTCCGCCACTGACGCCGAGTCCACCGCACCCACCCGCCGGGTGACCGGCGTCATGCCGCTCGCCTCGCTCTTCTCCCGGCGGCTGCGCTGGTCGCTGGCCGGACTGGTCGGCTGCGTGGTCGCCCTGGCCGTCACCCTGTGGCTGGTCACCGGCATCCATCCACTGCGCGCCGGCTACATCACCCTCCTCGACCTGTTCGCCATCGACGACCCGGCGTTCAAGGAACCCCTCGGCCGCCAGATCCTCCAGCTCCTGTCCGCACTCGTCGGACTGCTCCTGCTGCCGGTGCTGCTGGCCGCCGCGCTGGAGGCGCTCGGCACCTTCCGCACCGCCTCCACCCTGCGCCGGCCGCCCCGCGGGCTGAGCGGGCACGTGGTGCTGCTGGGCCTCGGCAAGATCGGCACCCGGGTACTGACCCGGCTGCGCGAGCTGGACGTCCCCGTGGTGTGCGTCGAGTCCGACCCGGAGGCACGCGGCCTGGCCACCGCGCGCCGGCTGCGGGTGCCGGTGGTCCTCGGGGACGTCACCCAGGAGGGCGTCCTGGAGGCGGCCCAGATCCACCGGGCGCGGACCCTGCTCGCGGTGACCAGCGCCGACACCACGAACCTGGAGGCGGTGCTCTACGCCCGCACCCTCCGCCCCGACCTCCGCGTGGTGCTGCGGCTGTACGACGACGACTTCGCCACCGCCGTCTACCGCACCCTGCGCGCCGCCCACCCGAACGCCCTGACCCGCAGCCGCAGCGTCACCCACCTGGCCGCGCCCGCGTTCGCCGGGGCGATGCTCGGCCGGCAGGTCCTGGGCGCGATCGCGGTGGAACGGCGCGTACTGCTCTTCGCCGCGGTCGACGTCGACGGCCACCCCCAGCTGGAGGGCCGCACCCTGCGCGAGGCCTTCCACACCGGCTCCTGGCGCGCCCTGGCCCGCCTGGGCCACCCGGACACCTCCGCCGGCCACGTACTGGAGAAGGGCGACCGCGTGGTCGTCGCGGCGACCCGCAGGGGCCTGGCGGAACTCCGCTGACCCCGCCGCGTCAGAGAGCCCGGCTCCGGGAGGGCTCGTCCAGCCAGACCCGCCCCCCGCCGGCGGTGACGGTGAGCCCGAACCGCTCGACCGGGGGCCGCCCCTGTCCCGCCCACCACTCGTAGGCGGCCTCCACCTCCTCCCACAGCCGACGCTCCCCGTACTGCCACACGGTGTACTCACGGGCATCCGGGGTGCCGTCCCAGTCCACGGCGGCCCACGAGCTGGCATCCGTGGTCGCCAGCCACAGCCGCGTCACCACGCCCGGTACGTCCGGACGGTGGTGCCAGGCGCGCCACACGTCCGGCAGCCGCAGCCCGACGGCGAAGCGGGCGTCCGCGTCCGCGCCGGCGACGAGCCACGGATCCAGACCGGTCACCGATTCGTCGGGGGTATGCCCGTCCCGCACCACATCCCGGTAGATGCGCAGGTCGGTACGCTGCCCACGCATCAGCATGAACGCGGAGTGCGGAGCGAACCGCCCGGAGGCGACCCCGTCGCCACCCACATGCAGACGCAGCAGCCCGTAACAGAACCAGGGTGTCTCCCAGGGCGTGAGGACGATCCCACCGGGCCGGGTCTGCTCCACCCACGCGTAGGGCAGGCGACGCACGGAACAGGTGGCGATGATCCGGTCGTACGGCGCCGAGGGCGGGTGCCCGCCGGCACCGTCCGCGCAGACGACCTGCGGGTTCAGCCCCAACGCCTCCAGCGAGCGGACGGCGGCCCCGGTGAGTGCCGGGTCCACATCGACGGTCGTCACGTTGCCGTCCCCGAGCAGAGCGGCGAGAAGACCGGCGTTCCACCCTGTGCCGGTGCCGATTTCCAAGACCCTGTGCCCAGGGCGCGGGTCGAGCATCCGCAACATGCGGAACACGATGGATGGCGCGGAAGCGGAAGACGACGGCCAGACATCAGCGTCCAGGGGCTCCAGACCGTCGTTGACCTGCGTGACCACCGGCGCGTCAGCGTAGGCGGCAGCGAGCCAACGTGCGGGCTCCGCGTCACGGTCGCAGGTCACCCAGTCGCCTTCTTCGTCCAGCCAGACCTTGCGGGGCAGGAACATGTGCCGAGGGGCACGGTGGAAGGCGGCTTCCGACTCGGGACTCAAGGGCCCCGATTCTTCCTTGAGGACGCGGAGCAAACCGCACGCGGCGGCCCGCTCCTCACTGCTCATGGCGTACATGCCGAGGCTCAGCCCTTCTTGTGCTTGGGGTCAGGCTTCGGCTGAGCCGTGTCCGGAGACGGCTTCGACGTACCCGGATCCTTACCCCCGGCGTGCTTGCCGTCGCCGCCGGATCCGCCCTTACCGGTTCCCCATCCCATGGGAGTCTCCTTCGTGTCTGTGTGTCGGTCTCTGGCGCAGCGGCCCACAGGCCGTGGTGCTCACACGGGTTGGCTGACGACCCGGTCCACCGGCCGGGGGCTGGATGGCTTGGGCGGCTCGGGCGGGGGCGAAGGCGGAGGATGTTTTCCCATACGACGGTCTCCTTTCTCCGGGCGAAACCCGGCACGGTCACGACAGTCCGCGAGCGACCGGCCTGCGCCGATCGCCTTCGGCCATCCGCTGAAGCACCATGTGGCGACGCACGGCACGCGTCAGAGGACCACTGCCGTCGGTCACATAGACGGCCCTGGTGATGCCGTCTTGGTCGACGTCGACGTACGTGGAGGCGGGGCTCTGGGGCAGGTCAGCGCGCAGCGTCATGCGGTCTCCGGTGATAGGCGCGAACGTTGTGTCGCGAACGTGGTTCCGGGCAGGTCCGCCGCAACGGAACCGGACAGGACCGTACGAGGCGCCCGAGCCGCACCTCAATGAAATTGCAGGGAATTGCGGAACATCAACCGATAGAGGTGATCGCCGAGTTGATCAGATCGCGGGCGGCTTCACCGTGAACAGCGCTCTTCCCAAGCTCACCGAACGCCCGGCGGTAATCGGCGAGTTCACGCGGCTGCACCACGTTGACCACGGCGGTGAGGGTTTCCACGACGCTGCGCGTGCCGTCATGGAGGTAGAACGCCTCCAGCGGCCACATGGTCCTTCGGGCGGAGAAGGGGATGATGCCGAGGGAGACGGAGGGAAGCGTCATCACAGCCAGCAGGTGCCGCAGCTGCCCGGCCATCGTCTCGTCATCTCCGATGCGGTAGCGCAGGACGCACTCCTCCATGAGCACGACGAACCGGTGCGCGCCCTCGTACAGAAACCGGCTACGGGCAACGCGGGCGGCAACGGCCTCCGGGACGTCGTCGGGGGTGCCCTGGAAATCGGTGATGGCCTCCATGAGCGCCGTGGCGTAGGCGGGGGTCTGGAAGAAGCCAGGCACGACGTTCGAGACATACGCGCGGGTGACGCCGGTCCGCGCGTAGAGGTCGTAGAACTCCTCCTGGGTCTTGCGCATGCCCGTCCGGTGACTCCTGCGCCACTCCACGTACATCGAATCGACCGCGCGGGCCGTGGCAATCAGGTCCTCTGCCTGGTCGACAGCACCACAAGCCGTGCACCAGGCTCGGATGTCCGCGTCGGTCGGCTGTACTTCCGCTTTCTGGATACGGGTGGTCTTCGCGGGGTGCCAGCCGCACCGGGCGGACAGTTCCTTCCCGGTGAGGCCGGCGTCCTGGCGAAGGTGCGCGAGACGCACAGCGAGCGCTTCACGGGCCGCCTGGGCACTGGACGAAGGAGAAGCGGGCATGGGAGATGAGGCTGGGATCAGACGGTGTACTTCTGGTGGTCGACCGCACGCTCCCACACGGCTTCGAACGCATCGGAGCACAGCTTGACGACGGCGGGGTCCTCGCTGAACTCCTTGGGCGGATCCGCCCAGTCGCCCCTCCCGGTAAAGATGTTGAACTGCACCAAGCGGTCGTCGAACAACCAGAAGTCGGCTCCCGGCAAGGCGATGTCCACGGCTCGCCGACGGGGCAGCCAGCGCACGAGTTCACCGGCGTCGACGTTCAGTGGGGTGGTCGCGTGCTCCCATCGGATGTAGTCCGTCACGGGCTCGGAAACGATCCTGGCCCGCCGCATCACCACGCCACGGCCCACAGCCTCCCGCACCAGTCCCAACCAGTCGGGCCACCACCGCGCCGTCGGGTCGAGCCCGACGTGACCGGTGCGCTTGAACTGCTCGAACTCCTCGGCCTCGTCACCAACGCCGTACACGTCCCGCATCTCCAGATGCACCGCGCTGCGGTGCGTACCGGACAACAGCTCAGCGAAGCTCGGCACGCCGTTCCGCGACATCGCACGCCTCCCTCAGGATCGGCACCATGCGGGCAGGGATGCGGATCACCGTCTCGTGGGCGGGAATTCCCACCGCGTGACCGGCGACCCACTCCGTACCACTGATCAGTGCCTCCAGCATTTCCTCGACCTTGACACCCTGGAGGACCAGGTCGGCCGTCTCCTCTTCCACCCACACCGTCGGCGACCCCTCGCCCCCCGTGTTCGAGTCCATCCCGATGAACCGCAGGTCCATGCCGCCCTCCCGGGTCAAACCGGTTGCGTGTTCTTGCGTATGACGTTTCCGACCAGTACCGAGCATCGTCAAGGGCTCGGAACGCGCCGGAAACGACCTCGGCCTGAACCGGCCGCGGGCAGGGTTACTCGGAACCGCTACCACCTACTGACCACACAGCAGTACCCCCGGCCGGATGGACGAGGGCGCTGATGCTGCTTATTGGTCGGCTCAGTTGACGAAGTGATCGAATTCGCCCGCCTTCACCCCCAGGATGAACGCGGCGAGCTTCTCCCGGCTGGTCGTGATGATCAGGTCCGGGTTGTCGCTCTCACGGAAGAGGATCTGTCCGTCGCTCTCCGCGGTCTCCAGGCACTGTTCACCGCCGCCCCCGGAGAAACTTGACTTCTGCCACTTGATGTCGTCGGCCATTTCTGGAGTTCTCACAGTTCTCTAGCGATGTGGTGAATGAAGCTTCGCGACTCTTCCGGCGTCAGCGATGCCTTCCGTGCGAAGTCGAGCAGGGTCCGATACCGGTCCAGGTCGGCTGACGCGTCCAGGAGTCGACCACCGAAGGGTGTGTCGATATGAACCGTGTCCAGCTGCGGGACGGTACCGCTGGCATACATCACGGTCTGCGTGACCTCGATGAAGTCCTCGGACGCGAAGGAGATCACCCGCAGCGTCAGCCACGGCTCGACGGACGCTTCCAGCAAGTAGTCGAGCTGGTCACGGGCCACCTTCCGGCCTCCGACCCGCATGCGCAGGGCGGCCTCGTGCACGATGGCCTCGATGTGTGTCGGGTTCTCCCGCTCGAACAGTCGTCCTCGCCGCATGCGATGCTCGACTCGGGCCTCGATCTGGTCGTCGGGAAGTCTCGGAATGACGCCGGCGAACAACGCCCGAGCGTATTCCTCGGTCTGCAACACGCCTGGAAAGGTGACCGGTTGCAGGCACCGCAGGTGCGTCGCGTGGTGTTCGAGTTCGGCGATGTCCAAGAAGCCGGGAGCGAGGATGCCGCGATAGTCGTCCCACCAGTGTTGGCCGCGTCGCTCCGAAGCGATGGCACACAGCGCATCGATCAGGGCGTCATCGTTGCAGTTGTAGAAGACGGCGAGGCGACGGATCCGCTCTTCACTGATGCCGGCTCGGCCCGCTTCGATGTGCGAGATCTTGGCCTGGTCGGTCGAGATGAGCGCTGCCGCCTCGCGGGCGGTCATGCCCGCGCGCTCGCGCAGTTTCCGCAGCTCGGCGCCAAGACGTACTTGACGGGCGGTCGGGTTGTCCCTCGGCGGCATGCGTCCCTTCCCCTGTCTGCGCCCAGTGTTGCGCGCAACCGTGCTGCGGGTCCATTGGCTATCACCATACTTATGGAGCAACCTTGCTCCGGGACATACATGGCCCCTATGGTCGGTGCATCGCGCAGCGCGCCAGTAAATCCGCAGCGCAGCCGTTCTGCACGCCCGTACGTGGGTGCCCCGGGGAACGGACGGGCCACGGTGGCGCAAGGCGCGGCAACCGCACCGCGTTGGGAGACGAGACATGCCCCATGCCTCCGCCTTAACCCCGTCCGTACCGTTCCTCGGCCCTCACGCCGAGCGCTACCGCCTCAGTACGCCCCACACCCCGCGCGCACCGAAGATCGCGCGCGACTTCCTCGTGACCCTCATCGGCATGCAGCACCCCTCACTGATTGAGCCGGGGACCCTCTGTATGTCCGAGGTGGTCACCAACGCCATCCGGCACACCCGGTCGCCGCGGATCGTCATCGAGGTCTCGATCGGTGACGAGAGAGTGCTTGTCCGGGTACACGACAACAGACCGTGCCCTTTGCCCGCGCCCAAGCAACCCCCGCACGAGGAGTGCGAGCACGGACGGGGCCTCGCCCTGATCGAGGCGCACGCCGCTCGTTGGGGGATCACCTTCTTCGGTGGCCTCTCGCCACGGTCGAAAGCCGTCTGGTTCGAGCTTCATGAAACTGCCGAGACGCGAGGCGCTGGTGCCATACGGACGGACCTTCCATAGTCGCGCGCACCACGGGGAAGGTACTTCCGCCCTGACCGGGGCCCACGGTGCTCGATCACCGAGGGCCCCGGTCAGGGCGCGATCGCGCTCAAACAGCGCGTACTGCTCTCCGCCGCGGTCGGCGTCGGCCGCCGCCCCCAACTGAGGGCCGCACACTGTGCTCAGGGCGGGATCTGCCGTCGCCTTCCCGCCGCGCGAACTATGATGCGGCCCTCGGTCTCCGGCCTTCTTGGACAAGGCGCATGAGTGATGTGAGCAGCGGCACCGGCAAAGTGGTCGTGAACAGGGCGATGTCGCTGGACGGGTTCATCGCCGGTCCCGGCCACGCGATGGACTGGATCTTCGAGTATCTGACCGCGGATACGTTCCCGGAGGTCATGGCGGCCACGGGCGCCATGCTCGTCGGCCGGGGTACGTACGAGGTGGCCAAGCGTATGGCCGACCAGGACACCGTCTACGACGGGGGACCACAGTTCGTCCTCACCCATGAGCCTCCCGACGAGCCGGACCCCACCGTCACGTTCCTCACCTGTAGCATCGAGGAAGCCGTTGCCACGGCGCGCGGCGCCGCGGGCGGCAAGAACCTGGAGATCCTCGGTGCCGACGTGGCCGCCCAGTGCCTGCGGCGCGGGCTCGTCGACGAGATCCTGGTGTATGTCCTACCGGTGCTGCTCGGCGACGGCGTCCGCTTCTCGCCCCCCACCCTCGGCAGGATCGACCTGGAGCCTTTGGGCACCACCCGGTCGGGCGCCGTCACGATGCTCCGCTTCCGCGTACGGAAGCAGGCACGGCCCTCCAACAGGTGACACCAGCACGCGCGAACACGCCCGTCGCCGACCCGCCGGACGTGAGTGCTGTCCGGCGGGCGTCGACGTGACGTTCCCCGACGCCCGTGCCGGCAAGCGCGGCCCGGTAGGGCGGTGTCGGTCCGCTTATGCCGGCAAGTGCCGGGCCGCGAAGTCCAGTTCCAGCCTCACCTGCTTGATGCGTTCGTCGACCACCAGGGAGCCGTGGCCCGCGTCGTAGCGGTAGACCTCGTGGACCGCGCCGCGGGCTTCGAGTCTCTTGACGTAGTTGTCGATCTGACGGATCGGGCAGCGGGGGTCGTTGACGCCCGCCGAGATGTAGACGGGGGCCTTGACCTGGTCGACGTAGGTGAGCGGGGAGGACGCCGCGAAGCGGTCCGGGACCTCCTCAGGGGTGCCGCCCAGCAGGGTGCGGTCCATGGCCTTCAGGGCCTCCATCTCGTCGTGGTAGGCCGTGACGTAGTCCGCGACCGGCACCACCGCGATGCCCAGCGCCCAGGCGTCCGGCTGGGTGCCGATGCCGAGCAGGGTGAGATAGCCGCCCCAGGACGCGCCGGTGAGGACGAGGCGCTCGGGGTCGGCGAGGCCCGAGGAGACCGCCCAGTCCCGGACCGCGGCCACGTCCTCCAGCTCGATCAGGCCGACCCGGTGCTTGAGGGCGTCGGTCCAGGCGCGGCCGTAGCCGGTGGAACCGCGGTAGTTGACGCGGACCACCGCGTAGCCGTGGTCGACCCAGGCCGCCGGGCCCGCCGCGAAGGAGTCGCTGTCGTGCCAGGTCGGGCCGCCGTGCAGGTCGAAGACGGTGGGGAGGGGGCCCGTGGCGCCCGCCGGCTTCTGGACGAGGGCGTGGATGCGGCCGCCGGGGCCCCGCAC
>NZ_JACBWZ010000214.1 GCF_013870595.1 Streptomyces sp. WELS2
GACGCGGCGCGCTACGCCCGCGGCGGCGCCACCGTCACCGGCGAGACCGTCGACCTGCTCGACCCGGCGGACACCCGGGCCTGGGCCGCGCGCATCGAGAAGGAGCACGGCCGGATCGACGGCCTGGTCCACCTCGTCGGCGGCTGGCGCGGCAGCGCCACCTTCGCCGACACCGACCTCGCCGACTGGGACCTGCTGGAGAAGCTGCTCGTCCGCACCGTCCAGCACACCTCCCTCGCCTTCTTCGACGCCATCCAGCGCAGCGACCGCGGCCGGTACCTGCTCATCAGCGCGGCCGGCGCCTCCAGGCCGACGGCGGGCAACGCGGCGTACTCCGCCGCCAAGGCCGCCGCCGAGGCCTGGACGCTCGCCATGGCCGACGGCTTCCGCAAGGCCGGGGGCGAGCAGGGGCCGCGTTCGGCGGCTGCCATCCTGGTGGTGAAGGCGCTGGTGCACGACGCGATGCGCGCCGAACGCCCCAACGCGAAGTTCGCGGGCTTCACGGACGTCAAGGAACTGGCCGAGGCCATCGAGGGCGTCTGGAGCAAGCCCGCCGCGGAAGTGAACGGAAACCGTCTGTGGCTGACCGAGAAGCCGTGAACCCTCCCAAGACCGACGCGCGTCGCCATCACGACCCGCAGGTCCGCGGTTTCGCCAGTGACAACTACGCCGGAGCCCATCCCGAGGTGCTGGCCGCCCTGGCCCTGGCCAACGGCGGCCACCAGGTGGCGTACGGCGGCGACGACTACACCGAGCACCTCCAGCGGATCGTGCGCAGCCACTTCGGCGCCACCGCGGAGGCCTTCCCGGTCTTCAACGGCACCGGCGCCAACGTGGTCGCGCTCCAGGCGGTCACCGACCGCTGGGGCGCGGTGATCTGCGCCGAGAGCGCGCACATCAACGTCGACGAGGGCGGCGCGCCCGAGCGCATGGGCGGGCTGAAACTGCTCACCGTGCCCACGCCCGACGGCAAGCTCACCCCGGAGCTGATCGACCGGCAGGCCTGGGGCTGGGAGGACGAGCACCGGGCCATGCCGCAGGTCGTGTCGATCACCCAGTCCACCGAACTGGGCACCCTCTACACGCCCGAGGAGATCCGCGCGATCTGCGAGCACGCCCACGCGCACGGCATGAAGGTGCACCTGGACGGCTCCCGGATAGCCAATGCCGCCGCCTCCCTGGACGTGCCCATGCGGACGTTCACCAACGCGGTCGGCGTGGACATCCTCTCGCTGGGCGGGACGAAGAACGGCGCGCTGTTCGGCGAGGCCGTCGTCGTCATCAACCAGGACGCGGTGCGGCAGATGAAGCACCTGCGGAAGATGTCCATGCAGCTGGCCTCCAAGATGCGCTTCGTCTCGGTGCAGTTGGAGGCACTGCTCGCCAAGGACCTGTGGCTGCGCAACGCCCGGCACGCCAACGAGATGGCCCAGCGGCTCGCCGAGGGCGTGCGCGCGGTGCACGGGGTGGAGGTCCTCTACCCGGTGCAGGCCAACGGCGTCTTCGCCAGGCTCCCGCACGACGTGAGCGAGCGGCTGCAGAAGCGGTTCCGGTTCTACTTCTGGGACGAGGCAGCCGGAGTGGTGCGCTGGATGTGCTCCTTCGACACCACGGAGGACGACGTCGACACGTTCGTGGCGGCCCTGAAGGAGGAGACGGCTCGCTGACCTCCGCTGCATAGTTATGCGGTTGCCTGGAAAGTCATTGACGCCAGGTGACCGCGTTCCTATGCTCTGCGGGCATGCAGCTGATCCAGAACACGGCCGACCTGTCCGCGTACCTAGCCGCGGACGAGGCCATCGACCACCATCACCCACGAGTCCGGCAGACCGCCGCCCGCCTCGCGGCCGGCGCCGCCGACTCGTATGAATATGCGCGGGCCGCGTACGAGTTCGTACGCGACACGATCCCGCACTCCGCGGACTCCGGCGACCCGCGCGTCACCTGGCGCGCCTCCGACGTACTGGCCCTGGGCACCGGCGTCTGCCACGCCAAGTCGCACGCCCTGGCCGCCCTGCTGCGCGCCGAGGACATCCCGGCCGCCCTGTGCTACCAGCGCCTGACCGACGACGCGGGCGGTCACCTGCTCCACGGCCTGGTCGCCGTACGCTTCCGCGGCGCCTGGCACCGGCAGGACCCCCGGGGCAACAAGCCCGGTGTGGACGCGCGCTTCTCCCTGAGCGGCGAACGGCTGGCCTGGATCCCGGACCCCGAGGCCGGCGAGACGGACTACCCGGGCCTGTACGCCGCCCCGCTCCCGGCGGTCCTCACCGCCCTGCGCACGGCCTCCGACCGCCCGCACCTGTGGAGGACGCTCCCGTCGAGCCTCTGAGACCCCGCCCGACGGCGGGCCCGAGTGCCCGGGAAACGGCCGGGCGCCGCGGGCCCTACGCCTGGACCGCGCGCAACTCCTCCGCCGTGGGCGCCGTGCCGCCGAGGTGCGCGGGCAGCCACCAGGAGTCCTCCGGGCCCTTGGGGCGGCCCGGGTAGGCACGCTGCGCGGCCTCCAGGAGTTCCTGGACGCGTTCGCGCAGCCGGCGGGTGATGGCGCCGGCGTACTGGTCGCGGGGGGCCTCCACGGCCTCGCCGACCCGGACGGTGACGGGCAGGTGGCTGCGCTTGAAGTTGCGCGGCTGCCCCTTCGTCCACAGCCGCTGCGTGCCCCACACCGCCATCGGGACCAGCGGCACGCCCGCCTCCTGCGCCAGCCGGGCCGCGCCCGACTTGAAGCTCTTCAGCGTGAAGGACTGCGAGATCGTCGCCTCCGGGAACAGCCCGATGACCTCGCCGGAGCGCAGCGCGTCCAGCGCGTGCGCGTACGCCTTCTCGCCCTGTCCGCGGTCCACCGGGATGTGCTTCATGCCGCGCATGAGGGGTCCGGAGATCCGGTGCCGGAAGACGGACTCCTTCGCCATGAAGCGCACCAGCCGCTTCTGCGGCAGGGCGGCCAGGCCGTTGAAGATGAAGTCCAGATAGCTGATGTGATTGCTCACCAGCACGGCGCCGCCCGAGCGCGGGATGTTCTCCGACCCCAAGCAGTCGATCTTCAGATCCCAGACCTTGAACGCCGTCTTGGCGATACCGATGACGGGACGGTAGACCAGCTCTGCCATGGGCGGGGTGTGCCCTTTCTGCTCTGCTCGGGAAAGGGGCTCCCGGCGGGAAGGTTACGCAGCCGTAGGTTTACGGCGTCTCGCAGATCGTGCCCGAAGAACGTACGGGTGGCCAGTTCTGGTGCCCCCCTAACGCGAGATCCTCGTCACGTCGGCCTACATCCCACCTCGGATCTTTAAATCCCCTTTACCCTCCTGTGGGGTGTCGCCGGGAATCTTCGCGGTCCCGGGACCGGTTGTGCTGATGACGACCGGACCGGCGGCGCGCGCCCTGACGTGCCCGCCGCGACGAGCCGCGCCGGCGGCGGAACGGGAGAGTGCGGGTGGGCGGGCGCGACGACGGCAGGCGGATCGGGGCGGCCGAACTCGGCGCGGCGCTGGGGGAGCGGGCCACGCTGGTGCAGTTCTCCAGCGCTTTCTGCGCGCCCTGCCGGGCCACCCGGCGGGTCCTCGGCGAGGTCGCCGGCATGGTCCCTGGCGTGACCCACGTCGAGATCGACGCGGAGGCCCGCCTGGAGCTCGTACGCGCGCTGGAGATCGCCAAGACGCCCACCGTCCTGGTCCTGGACGCCGGCGGGCGGGTGGTGCGGCGCGCCACCGGACAGCCCCGCAAGGCCGACGTCATAGCGGCCCTGGGGGAAGCCGTATGAGCGGGGTCCGGCGCGCGGTGCGCCGTCCCGCCGGGCGCGGAAGCGGCTTGACGGTCCCCCTCGCCGGTCGCCAACCTGACCGCATGCCGACAGAACTCCTTCTCTACGGGCGGGTCCACATCGACCTCGCCCGCACCGCGAGCGCGGGGTGTCCGGGCTGTTGAGCACCCGCGGACCCGCCCGTGACCCCCGGCAGAAGGACGACTCCATGACGGCCACTCCCGAACTCGGCACCCCCCTGACCGCCTCCCCGGAACTGCTGCGCTCCGCCTTCCGCCGGCACGCCGCCGGTGTGGCGGTGATCACCGCGCGTGGTGCCTCCGGCCCGGTCGGCTTCACCGCCACCTCCCTCACCTCGGTCTCCGCCGAACCCCCGCTCGTCTCCTTCGGTATCGGCACGGGCGCCTCCAGCTGGCCCGCGATCGCCGGGACGGACCACGTCGGCGTGCACATACTCGGCGAGCACCAGAGCGACCTGGCCGCCACCTTCGCGCGCAGCGGCGCCGACCGCTTCGGCGCGCCCACCGCCTGGCGGGAGGGGCCGAAGGGGGTGCCGGTGCTGGACGACGTGCTGGTCTGGCTGGTGTGCCGGATCGTCGGGCGGGTCCCGGCCGGCGACCACCGCATCGTGCTCGCCGAGGTCGAGCTCGGCGACCCCTCGGGCACCGGCCGCCCGCTCCTCTACCACCAGGGACGCTTCAACGGTCTGCGGGATTGATCACGCTCGGCTCCGCTGCGCGCCCGTCGGGTTCCGGTTACGCTGCGTTGCGAAGGTCACAGTTCAAAGCGCTTGCTTAGCGGGCAGGAACTGGGTGTACTGACGAGTAATATCTCGTTCGGAGCGCGCGGACGCCCCGACCGGGATCGGCCGCTTGAGGCGCCTATGCTGCCTGCAAGAGGCAGCCCGAAATGACGATGCAGTAGGAGAGCCGGCGTGAGCTTGAGGATCGTTGTCACTGTGAAGTACGTGCCCGACGCCACTGGCGACCGGCACTTCGCCGATGACCTGACCGTCGACCGCGACGACGTGGACGGTCTGCTCTCCGAGCTGGACGAGTACGCGGTCGAGCAGGCGCTGCAGATCAAGGAGGACGCGGACGACGCCGAGGTCACCGTTCTGACGGTCGGCCCCGAGGACGCCAAGGACGCGCTCCGCAAGGCCCTGTCCATGGGTGCGGACAAGGCCATCCACGTCGAGGACGACGACCTGCACGGCACCGACGCCATCGGCACCTCCCTGGTGCTGGCCAAGGCCGTCGAGAAGGCCGGTTACGACCTGGTGATCTCCGGCATGGCCTCCACCGACGGCACCATGGGCATCGTCCCCGCCCTGCTCGCCGAGCGCCTGGGCGTTCCGCAGGTCACCCTGCTGTCCGAGGTCTCCGTCGAGGACGGCACGGTCAAGGGCCGCCGCGACGGCGACGCCGCCTCCGAGCAGCTTCAGGCGCAGCTCCCGGCCGTCGTCTCCGTGACCGACCAGTCCGGCGAGGCCCGCTACCCCTCCTTCAAGGGCATCATGGCGGCCAAGAAGAAGCCGGTGGAGTCCTGGGACCTGTCCGACCTCGACATCGAGGCCGAGGAGGTCGGCCTGGACGGCGCCTTCACCAAGGTCGAGTCCGCGACCGAGCGCCCGGCCCGCACGGCCGGCACCATCGTCAAGGACGAGGGCGAGGGCGGCAAGCAGCTCGCTGAGTTCCTCGCGGCCCAGAAGTTCATCTAAGGGCCCGCCCCGCTGACCGCCCCTCAACTTCTTACGCAGGAGAGCAATCCCATGGCTGAAGTCCTCGTCTACGTCGACCACGTGGACGGTGCCGTCCGCAAGCCCACCCTGGAGCTGCTGACCCTGGCCCGCCGCCTGGGCGAGCCCGTCGCCGTCGCGCTGGGCAACGGCGCCGCCGACACCGCCGCCACGCTCGCCGAGCACGGCGCGGTCAAGGTGCTCACCCACGACGCCGCCGAGTACGCCGAGTACCTGGTCGTGCCGAAGGTGGACGCCCTGCAGGCCGCCTACGAGGCCGTCTCCCCGGCCGCCGTGCTGGTCCCGTCCTCCGCCGACGGCAAGGAGATCGCGGCCCGCCTGGCGCTGCGCATCGGCTCCGGCGTCATCACCGACGCCGTCGACCTGGAGGCCGGCGACGAGGGCCCGGTGGCCACCCAGTCGGTGTTCGCCGCGTCCTTCACCACCAAGTCCCGTGTCGTCAAGGGCACCCCGGTCATCACGGTCAAGCCGAACAGCGCCGCCGTCGAGGCCGCCCCGGCCGCCGGTGCGGTCGAGGCCCTGTCGGTGACCTTCTCCGACAAGGCGACCGGCACGAAGATCACCGGCCGTACGCCGCGTGAGTCCACGGGCCGCCCGGAGCTGACCGAGGCCGCGATCGTGGTCTCCGGCGGCCGCGGTGTGAACGGCGCGGAGAACTTCGCGATCATCGAGGCCCTCGCCGATCAGCTGGGCGCGGCCGTCGGTGCCTCGCGCGCCGCCGTCGACGCCGGCTGGTACCCGCACACCAACCAGGTCGGCCAGACCGGCAAGAGCGTGTCGCCGCAGCTGTACATCGCCAACGGCATCTCCGGCGCGATCCAGCACCGCGCCGGCATGCAGACCTCGAAGACGATCGTGGCCGTCAACAAGGACGAGGAGGCCCCGATCTTCGAGCTCGCCGACTACGGCGTGGTCGGCGACCTGTTCGACGTCGTGCCGCAGCTGACCGAGGAGATCAAGGCCCGCAAGGGCTGATCCCCGCATCCGCTGTACCGAGGCCCCCGTGACCGCAACCGAGGTCACGGGGGCCTCGTCTCGTCCCGGCGTCAGCGAAGCCCGCACCGGCGGATGGTCGCCCGGGTACTGCCCGTGCGCCGAGAAGGTGTTGATCCGGGCCTCGTGCGCCGTGACACCGGGGGTGGCGAGGATCCAGTCGATGCGGTCGCCGCCCGGCGTCGGCGGCCGGTAGCCGTGGAAGGTGCCGTACGGCTCGCTCCGCTTCGCCGCCGTGTCCCAGGTGTCGGCCGGACCCGCGCCCAGCAGTGTGTCGTAGACCGGGTTCTCGTGGGCGGCCACGTTGAAGTCGCCCGTGACGACGAGCGGGAGCGCGGTGCCGAGTCCCGTGACGTGCTCGGCGATCAGGGATGGAACCGCCGCCCCAGGTGTCGGACCCGATCACGTCCGGTGTGCCGGAGAGTCGGAAGTGGTCGTACTCCTCGGGGCGAGCCGGTGCGTGTCGTAGAAGACGGCCATGGACTCGTCGCGGCTGCCGCCCGCGCGCCCGGTGCCGATCCAGCGGTGCTCCGCGCCCGCCCCGGCGGGGGCGGCGGAGAGTGCTGTACTGGACAGAGGCAGGGGAATCGCGGCGGCCGGCGTGGCCTTCAGGCCCCTGCGGCGCGTGACTCGGCTGTGGCTCGGCACGGGTGCTCCTCCTGCTGCGGCTTCCGGGCGACCGGTCGCCGGCGGGCTGTCGCGGGCGAAGGGGCGCGGCTCCGGCACGGTGCCAGAGGGAGGTGGCCGTGCCGAGAGCGCGGAGCGGAGAGCTCACGATGTGGTGTTGACCAGTGGGAAGGTTGCCAGATAACTTCGCCATACGGATTATTGATTCCATAAAGCGGAAAGTGGAGGGTGTGGGATGGGTCAGCAGGAGAAGGTGGCGACGAGCCTCGCGGGCGCCGTCAGCGAGGAGATCAGCGCTTCCCTCGCACCGGTCGACGCGGAGCTGGAGCGCCGCTACCCCGGGGACCCGGGCACCCGCCAGCCCGTCCACACCGTGTACGTCCCCGGCGACGCATTCGCCGTCGACACCATCCGCTCCTGGGGCGACCAGGCACTCGCGGCGCTCGACGAACACGCTCCGGACGCCGCCTCCTTCGCGGCCGTCCTCGGCCTGTCGGACGAGCTGGCCGAGCCGGTCTACTCCCGCGTGAGGGCCAAGCTGGAGCGCGAGCCCATCGAGGACCTGCGCGTCGACTTCGAGGACGGCTACGGCCCCCGTCCCGACGAGGAGGAGGACGCGACCGCCGCCCGCGCCGCCCGCCTGATCGCCGAGGCCTACCGGGACGGCACGGCCGCGCCCTACATGGGCATCCGCATGAAGTGCATGGAGGCCGCCGTACGGGACCGGGGCATCCGCACCCTCGATGTCTTCCTCACCGGTCTGATGGAGGCCGGCGGCCTGCCCGAGGGCCTGGTCCTCACCCTGCCCAAGGTGACCTACCCGGAGCAGGTCGGTGCCTTCGCCCGGCTGCTGGAGGCCTTCGAGAAGGCGCACGGACTGGACGCCGGGCGCCTGGGCTTCGAGATCCAGATCGAGACCAGCCAGTCCATCCTGGCCACCGACGGCACCGCCACGGTCGCCCGCATGATCCAGGCCGCCGAGGGCCGCGCCACCGGGCTGCACTACGGCACCTTCGACTACAGCGCCTGCCTCGGCGTCTCCGCCGCCTACCAGGCCAGCGACCACCCCGCCGCCGACCACGCCAAGGCGGTCATGCAGGTGGCGGCGGCCGGCACCGGCGTCCGCGTCTCGGACGGCTCCACCAACGTGCTGCCCGTCGGCCCGACGGCGAAGGTCCACGACGCCTGGCGCCTCCACTACGGCCTGACCCGGCGGGCGCTGGCCCGCGCCTACTACCAGGGCTGGGACATGCACCCCGGGCACATCCCCACCCGCTACGCCGCCGTCTTCGCCTTCTACCGCGAGGGCTTCGAGCAGGCCGCGGCCCGTCTCGCCCGCTACGCCAACCGGGCCGGCGGCGACGTCATGGACGAGCCCGCCACCGCCAAGGCGCTCAGCGGCTATCTGCTGCGCGGCCTGGACTGCGGCGCCCTGGACATCGCCGAGGTCGCCCGCCTCACCGGCCTCACCCGCGCCGACCTCGAATCCTTCGCGTCCCCCCGGCGCGGCGACCTGAC
>NZ_JACBWZ010000215.1 GCF_013870595.1 Streptomyces sp. WELS2
TCGGCGCCACCGGCCGGCCCGGCCTCGGCCCGCGGACGGCGGTGGGCGACGTGTTCGCCCTGTACGACCGTGATCTGAACCCGCTGCCCGACACGGCCGTACCCGGCCTGCTCGACGATCCCGGGTTCGTGGGGGAGTTCGCGGACCTGCACCGGTACTACCGGCAGGCCCGCCTGCTCCGGCTGCGCCGGCTCGACGGCAGACTGCTGGCGGTCTTCCGCACGGGCGAGAAGGCCGACGACATCCGCGTACTGCGCTGGGCCCTGGACGGGGCCGGCCGGCCGTCGTTCCTGGACGCGCGCGGCGAGCGTGACGACGTCTTCCCTCCCTCCCATGACCTCGCCTGGACCGAGGCGACCCGCGAGGACCACGTCCCGGGCCGGCACCCGCACGTCCGCGTCCGGGACGAGCTGTACGTCTCCACCGTCGGCGGCACGCTCACCGTGAAGCTGGAGAACGACACCGAGACGGGCGAGGGGATTTACGGCGAGCCGGTCGTGGAGCCGCTGCAGGCGCTCGCCGACGCGGACATCGCGCACGCGCGCCTGGGCGCCCTGATCCTGCTGCGCGTACGGCCGTACAAGGAGGACGCCCACCGCTACCTGGTGTTCCACACCCTCACCAAGACGGTCGTCCGCCTGGACGGCATCGGGCAGGCGTGCCGCCGCCTGCCCGACGACCAGGGCATCGTGTTCCCCGGCGGCTACTGCCTGGCCACGGGCACCCACAGGACATACGAACTCGGCGCCCTGAAGCTGGAGTTCGAGCGGGAGTTGCGCTCTCCGAACGGCGAGGACGTGCTGTACGCCTTCCAGGCGCGCGGGGAGAGCCGCGGTCTGCTGCTGTCGTACAACACCATCCGCAAGGAGATGGCGAACCCGCTGCCCTGCCGGGGCTGGGCGCTGTTCGACGACGGCACCTTCGCGGTGCTGCGCGCCGACGGCGAGGAACCGGCTCAGGTCCACTCGCTACAGCTGTGGCGCTCGCCCTACGTCTCCGACGCTCACGCCGCGACCACTCCGGCGGGGAGCGGCGCGCTGGGCCGGGTGGGCAACGCCGATCTCGTGCGCGGCATCGCCGCCTGCCTGTCCGTCGCCGCCCTGGCCCGGGAGGGCATCACGACCAGCGAGGGCCACCGTGCGCTGGTCGCCGCCTGTGTGCGCGCCGCCGACGCCCACCACTGGCTGGCCGACGCCGATCTGGGCGACCTGCTGGGCGCGCTGGACGCGGTCCGCGGCACGGCCGAGCAGGTGCTGGCCGAGTTCGAGACCGTACGGGCGCTGACCCGGCAGGCCGAAGACGCCCTGGACGAAGCCGCCGAGCGCATCGCGTCCGTCGTCCGCCGCCTGCGCGGTCAGGCACCGAAGGAGGCCGCGGCCTGGGTGAGCGGGCTGACCGAGCTGCGGCACGCCCACGGCCACCTGCTGACACTCAAGGAGACGCGGTACGCGGACCTCTCCCGCGTCGACGCCCTCGCCGCCGAGGCGGAGGCCGGCCTCGCCGCGTTCGGGCAGCGGGCCGTCGCCTTCCTGGCCCGTGAGGACGCGTTCACCGGTCACGAACAGGAGGTCGAAGGACTCGTCGCCGACGCGGAGGCGATCTCCACGGTCGCCGAGGCGGGCCCCGTGGCCGCCCGGCTGGACGAACTCGGCGACGCGCTGCGCACGGTCACCGAAGTCGTCACCGCCCTCGACATCGGCGACACCACCGTCCGTACGTCCGTCCTGGAGCGCATGGCCGGGGTGCTGGCGGGGGTCAACCGGGCCCGGGCCACCCTGGACGCCCGCCGTCGCGCGCTGGCCGAGCGTGAGGGCCGCGCCGAGTTCGCCGCCGAAACGGCGCTGCTCGCGCAGGCCGCCACCGCCGCCCTCACGGTCGCGGACACCCCGCGGGCGTGCGACGACCAGCTCGCCCGGCTCCTGGCCCGGCTGGAGGACCTGGAGGCCCGCTTCGCGGAGTCCGACGACTTCCTCGGCGCCCTCGCCGACAAGCGCACCGAGGTCTACGACGCCTTCACCGCCCGCAAGCAGTCGCTCTCCGACGCCCGCGCCCGCCGCACCGGACAACTCGCCGCCTCCGCCACGCGGGTCCTGGAGACGGTCACCCGGCGCTGCGCCACCCTCCCCGACGCCGACGCGATCGCCGCCTACTTCGCCTCCGACCCGATGCCGGCCAAGGTTCGCCGCACCGCCGCCGAACTCCGCGAGCTGGGCGACACGGTGCGGGCCGAGGAACTCGACGGCCGGCTGAAAGCCGCCCGCCGGGAAGCCGAACGCGCCCTGCGGGACCGCACCGACCTGTACGCCGACGACGGCCGCACCCTCCGCCTCGGCGCCCACCGCTTCGCCGTCAACACCCAGCCCCTCGACCTGGCCCTCGTCCCGCACGACGACGGCCTCGCCTTCGCGGTCACCGGCACCGACTACCGCGCCCCGGTCACGGACTTGGACTTCGCGGCCAACCGCGCGCACTGGCACCGCCCCCTGCCCTCGGAGTCACCGGAGGTCTACCGCGCCGAGCACCTCGCCGCCCGCCTGCTGCGCGAACACGGCCCGGCCGCCCTCACGGCGGCCGAGGACCTCCCGGCCCTGGTGCGCACGGCGGCGCGAGAGGCGTACGACGAGGGATACACCACCGGTGTCCACGACCACGACACGGTGCTCGTCCTCACCGCGCTGCTGCCCCTGTACGAGACGGCCGGGACCCTCCGCCACGAACCCGCCGCCCGCGCCGCCGCCCAGCTCCACTGGGCCCATGGCACCACCGCCGGGGAACGCCAGACATGGGCCCGGCGCGCACGCTCGCTGGCCCGCGCCCGGGACACCTTCGGACCGGCACCCGCCCTCGCCGATCTGGAGCGGGAACTCGCACAGCGGATCGGCGGCGAGTACGCGGCGGCCGCCGCCTCCTACCTCGTCGAGGAGCTGACCACCGGCCCGGACGGGTTCGTCCTGAGCGCGGGCGCCCGCACCCTGCTGGACAAGTTCCACCGCGCCGTCGGCGGGAGCGCCTACGCCGACGACCTGACCGCGCTGGACGACCCGGCCGTACGCCGGCAGCTCGTCGAAACGTGGCTGTCCTCGTACGCGACGGCCACCGGCACGGAGCTCACCGCGGGCGACCTGGCCGAGGCCGTGGCGGCCGAACTCTGCCCCGACCTGCCGCGCCACGACGGCGACGCTCCCCTCACGGCGACGGCCGAGGGACTGCTGGGCAGCCACCCGCGCATCACCGCGGGCCGCCTTCCCCTGCGCCTGGACGAGTTCCTCGCCCGCACCGCCCGGTTCGCCGCGCGGGACGTGCCCGCCCACCGCGCCTACCAGCGGCGGCGCACCGCCCTCGTCACCGCCGAACGCGCCCGCCTGCGCCTGGACGACCACCGCCCGCGCGTCATGTCCGCCTTCGTCCGCAACCGGCTCGTCGACGAGGTCTACCTGCCGCTCATCGGCGACAGCCTGGCCGGGCAACTGGGCACCACCGGCGACACCAAGCGCACCGATACCGGCGGCCTGCTGCTCCTCCTCTCCCCGCCCGGCTACGGCAAGACGACCCTCATGGAGTACGTCGCCGACCGCCTCGGCCTGATGTTCGTCAAGGTCAGCGGCCCGGCACTGGGCCATGCCGTCACCTCCCTCGACCCCGCCGAGGCCCCGAACGCCACCGCGCGCCAGGAGGTCGAAAAGATCAACTTCGCGCTGGAGGCGGGCAACAACACCCTCCTCCACCTGGACGACATCCAGCACACCTCGCCCGAGCTGCTACAGAAGTTCATCCCGCTGTGCGACGCCACCCGCCGCGTCGACGGAGTCCGCGACGGCGAACCGCTCACCTACGACCTGCGCGGCAAGCGGTTCGCGGTCTGCATGGCCGGCAACCCCTACACCGAGTCCGGCAGCCGCTTCCAGGTGCCGGACATGCTCGCCAACCGCGCCGACGTCTGGAACCTCGGTGACGTCCTGACCGGCAGACAGGACGCCTTCGAGATGAGCTTCATCGAGAACGCGCTCACCGCCAACCCGGTCCTGGCCCCGCTCGCCGGCCGCGACCGCACAGACCTCGACCTGCTGGTCCGCCTCGCCCAGGACGACCCGACGGCCCGCGCCGACCGGCTCTCCCACGCCTACCCGCCCCCCCGACCGGAGCGGGTCCTGACCGTGCTGCGGCACCTGCTGACCGCCCGGGAAACGGTGCTGGCGGTCAACGCGGCCTACATCGCCTCGGCGGCCCAGTCGGACGAGGCCCGCACCGAACCGCCCTTCCGGCTCCAGGGCTCCTACCGCAACATGAACAAGATCGCCCAGCGCGTCCAGCCGGTCATGGACGACGCCGAGCTGGCCGCCGTGATCGACGACCACTACACGGCCGAGGCCCAGACCCTCACCACGGACGCCGAGGCCAACCTGCTGAAACTGGCGGAACTCCGCGGCACCCTCACCGCCGGCCAGGCGGCCCGCTGGGCGGAGGTGAAGGCGGCCTACGTCCGCACGCGGACCCTCGGCGGCGCCGGGGACGACCCCCTCACCCGAGCCGTGGCGGCACTCGGGCTGCTCGCGGACCGGATCACCGCCGTCGAGACGGCCATCACCCGTGCGACCGACCCGCGTCACCGGTTCGCCAACCCGAACGCCCGGCACGCGGCCGGGCGGGCGCAGCCGTGAGGAAGTACTCCGCGCATCCGTGACCGCCCCGTTGCCGGAACCCCGCAACGTATCCGGCCCGGCGGTGCCCGTCAGGGATCTGCCGAAGACGCGTCAACGGTTCGACGTCGAGGACCTCGTCGGCATCCCCGGCGAGGAGGGCGGCAGGCCGACGGCGCCCTCGCAGACCCCGGACAGGAGAGAAAGACCACCGCGTGAGTGACTGGCACGGCTGGGCGGCCGTGGCCGTGTTCGCCGGCGCGTACGTACGGATCACCAGCGAGCGCGTCCACCGCACGGCCGCGGCCCTCGGCGGCGCCGCGTGCATGCTCGCGATCGACGCCACCGACGACAGGGCTGCGTTCTGCTCCGAGCACACCGGCATCGACTGGAGCGTCGTCTTCCTGCTGCTCGGCATGATGGCCGTCGTCGGCGTGCTGCGGCAGACGGGGCTGTTCGCGTACCTGGCGATCTGGTCGGTCAAGCGGGCACGGGGCCGGCCCTTCAGGATGATGGCGATGCCGGTCCTCATCACCGCGGCGGCCTCCGCACGGCACGCCGCTCTGGTGTCGAGTGTCCTACGGGACGGGGGGCAGGCAATGCTCGAAGAATTCCGCCTGGAACTCGTCAAACGCGCCCTGTGCCTCGTTCATGTCCCCCTCGACGGCCACCTTCTCCTGTCGGAGTTTCGCGAGGAGGTGCGGGTCGGAGGTCGCCGCGATGCGGTCCTCCAAATCGTTGAGCCGCCTGCTGGCGCTTTCAAGCTGAGCGCTGCTCTCGTCCATCAGGCGTTTCAGATCCTCACAGTTCGGCATGGCGATCTCCTCTGCGCACTCTCCGCTCGATGCGCTCGCTCTCCGCGCCGACCCGAACCGCAACGGTCGTGCGGCGGATCGACCCCTGATCGAGAAACCGTGCACCGGCATCCGCCGACGCCCGGCGCGTGGCCCACCGCATCGCTCGCGCTAGAAGTGCAGGGGAGGGTCGTCGACACCCGACCGGCAGTCCTGGAGCGCCTGCTGCGCCGAGTCGACTTCCTGCTGATCGTCGTCCACCAGCTGTTGCGCCGCATCCACCTCCCGCCGCAGCTCAGCCAGCTGGCCCGGATCAGGGTCTGGTTGGCGCGTGAGAGCGCGCAGCTTGGCGGTCACGCGGTCAAGAAACCTTGTGTCCTGCCTCAGCTTGTCCTCGGCCTGCCCGACAACTCTCTCCAATCCACTGCAATCCCGCACGGGCATGGCGAATCACCTCTGATCCTCGTGGATCGGGCACTGTTCGCAGGTTCGCGAGGGCGCGGGCCCCGGCATCCCACCGGCCGAGCCGTGAGCCTGGGGCGGGCCCATATACATCTCAACTCCATGAGACCACGGGAGCGGGAGTCCCGCCACGGGAGCGGGAGTCCCGCTGCGCGGGGGTGGTCGAGGAGACCTCGCGCGAAGCCGTCTCGCACCGCTGGGCGGCGCCGGCCTGACCGACGTCGTCCGTGTCGTTCCGCACAGGACACGCGTTCGGACGAGGCGGCCGACTGTGCGGTGCTCTTCCCGTAGTCACGGCCCAGGCCGCCACGTCCGGTCCTGACCGGGTCGTTC
The DNA here is from genome assembly GCF_013870595.1 of Streptomyces sp. WELS2. Lineage (GTDB taxonomy): Bacteria > Actinomycetota > Actinomycetes > Streptomycetales > Streptomycetaceae > Streptomyces. The sequence continues at coordinate 6,227 of NZ_JACBWZ010000215.1, forward strand.
GCCCGGCGTTCCAGCGCCGCGTACCGGCCGCCTTCCCGCCCCTGCCCGGCCGTGGTCAGGCTGATGCCGGTGGCCAGGGGCGGGCCGCTGTGTGTACTTCCCCTCCCGGTGGCGCCGCGCGCTTACCCGAGGCGGGGTCGAGTGGTGCTCTAGACCGTCGCCACAGCCTTTCACCACGTAACTGCCGCTGTTTCAGAGGCGAAAGGACTTACAGCGATGTTGTCTACGAACGCGGGCCGGACATGACCCGGCGTGTCGTGATCACCGGTGTCGGTGTGCGCGCTCCCGGCGGCAACGGAACGAAGGCGTTCTGGGACCTGTTGTCGGCGGGCCGTACCGCCACCCGGAGCATCTCCTTCTTCGACGCGTCGCCGTTCCGTTCGCGGATCGCCGGCGAGGTCGACTTCGACGCGGCGGCCGAGGGCTTCGGCCCGCGCGAGATCCGCCGCATGGACCGGGCGACGCAGTTCGCGGTGGCCTGCACCCGCGAGGCGGTCGCGGACAGCGGGCTGGACCTGTCCGCGCTCGATCCGCACCGCATCGGGGTCAGTCTGGGCAGCGCGGTCGCCTCGGCGACCAGCCTGGAGAACGAGTATCTGGTGATGTCGGACGCGGGCAAGGAGTGGGAGGTCGACCCGGCCTACCTGTCCCCGCACATGTTCGACTACCTCTCCCCGGGTGTCATGCCGGCCGAGGTGGCCTGGGAAGTGGGTGCGGAAGGCCCGGTGACCATGGTGTCCGACGGCTGCACCTCGGGGCTCGACTCGGTCGGCTACGCCGTCCAGCTGATCCGCGAGGGCACGGTCGACACCGTCGTCGCCGGTGCCGCGGACACCCCGATCTCGCCGATCGTGGTCGCCTGCTTCGACGCCATCAAGGCGACGACGACCCGCAACGACGACCCGGCGCACGCCTCGCGGCCCTTCGACGGCACCCGCAACGGGTTCGTGCTCGCCGAGGGCGCCGCCATGTTCGTGCTGGAGGAGTACGAGGCGGCCAAGAAGCGCGGTGCGCACATCTACGCGGAGGTCGGCGGGTACGCCACCCGCTGCAACGCCCACCACATGACGGGCCTGCGCAAGGACGGCCGGGAGATGGCCGAGGCCATCCGTGTCTCGCTGGACGAGGCACGCCTGGACGGCACCAGGATCGACTACATCAACGCGCACGGCTCGGGCACCAAGCAGAACGACCGCCACGAAACCGCCGCGTTCAAGCGCTCGTTGGGCCAGCACGCCTACGACGTGCCGGTCTCCTCCATCAAGTCGATGGTCGGCCACTCCCTGGGGGCCATCGGCTCCGTCGAGATCGCCGCGTCGCTGCTGGCGATCGAGCACAACGTCGTGCCGCCGACGGCGAACCTGCACACCCCCGACCCCGAGTGCGACCTCGACTACGTACCCCTGACGGCCCGCGAACAGCGCGTGGACACGGTCCTCACGGTCGGCTCCGGCTTCGGCGGCTTCCAGAGCGCGATGATCCTGCACCGTCCGGAGGTGGCCGCGGCATGACCACCGTGATCACCGGCATCGGGGCGGCCACGCCCAACGGCCTGGGCACCGAGGCATTCTGGAAGGCGACACTGACCGGCGCCAACGGTGTCCGGGAACTGACCGGGTTCGACACCTCCGCGTACCCCTCGCGCCTGGCCGGGCAGATCGTCGACTACGACGCCAAGGCCCATCTGCCCAGCAGGCTGCTGCCGCAGACCGACGTGTCGACCCGCTACGCGCTCACCGCCGCGGCATGGGCCCTCGCGGACGCGGGGGTCGACGAGAACACCCTGGCCGACTACGACATGGGCACGGTCACCTCCAACGCCCTCGGCGGTTTCGCGTTCACCCACCAGGAGTTCAACAAACTCTGGTCCAAGGGCTCGGAGTTCGTCTCCGTCTACGAGTCCTTCGCCTGGTTCTACGCGGTCAACACCGGCCAGATCTCCATCCGGCACAAGCTGCGCGGGCCCAGCGCCGCCCTGGTCGGCGAGCAGGCCGGCGGACTGGACGCCGTCGGGCACGCCCGGCGCACCGTCGAGCGCGGCACCAAGCTCGTCGTGTCCGGCGGGGTGGACTCCGCGTTCGACCCCTGGGGCTGGGCCTCCCAGCTGGCGGGCGGCCGGGTCACCACCGCCACCGACCCGGAGGCCGCGTACCTCCCGTTCGACGAGCGGGCGGCCGGCTATGTGCCGGGCGAGGGCGGCGCGATCCTCATCGCCGAGGACGCCGCGAGCGCCCGGGAGCGCGGCGCGCCCCGGATCTACGGCGAGATCGCCGGCTACGCCTCGACGTTCGACCCCAAGCCGGGATCCGGCCGCGAGCCCGGACTGCGCCGGGCGGCCGAACTGGCCCTGGCCGACGCCCGGCTGGAGCCCGCCGACATCGACGTGGTGTTCGCCGACGCGGCCGGGCT
>NZ_JACBWZ010000216.1 GCF_013870595.1 Streptomyces sp. WELS2
TCTCCGCCAGCGCGCCCTCCGACGCCTGGCACACCTCGGCCCAGACCTTGCGCAGGGCCGGACTGGTGCCGGCCAGGCGGACCAGGGTGCGCAGCCACTCCCAGGACGCGGCCGAGACGCCGAGGCCGGGGGTGAGGGTGTGGCGGACCGCGTGTTCCAGGGCCTGCGGGACGGGCAGGCCGGCCGGGGCCGTGCGGACCGCCTCGATCCAGCGCTGGGCGCCGGCGGCGTAGAGGGGCGCGACCGCCTCCTCCTTGGTGGCGAAATAGCGGTAGAACGTGCGCGGGGCGATGCCCGCGGCCTGGGCGATGTCCTCGGCGCGGGTCGACCGCAGGCCCTGCCGGACGAAGAGGGCCGCCGCCGCCCGGGCGATCTCCATCCGTGTCTCGGCCTTCCGGCGTTCGGTGAGGGACACCGGCGCGGAGGCGGAAAACTGCTGGTGGGCGGGGCTTTGGGTGGTGCTCATGCCCGGCAGGCTATGCCCGTGTGGCAGAATCTGCCATCCGGCGGTCCACCCCGGGGTTCAGGTACGGGGTGGGCCGCCGTTCCAGTACGCGGGGCCCGGGCCCGGCGCGACGCGGGGCCTTGCGAGACGCGGGAGCGCCTCGCCCGCACTTGAGGGAACCCACCGGACGGAAAGAGGCCGGGCCCCGGCGCCCGGGGGGGGATAGGCGCCGAGGCCCGGCTCGGAAGGTCCCGGCGCCGGGGGGGATTGCGTCGGGACGTGGCTTTCCGTGGGTCGGCCGGCGTCGTCGTCGGCCAGGGGGTGCGGTGTGGGGGTGGGGAGTGCCGGCCCCGGGCCCGCTTGCGGGCCCGGAAGGGTTGTTCCCTCGGGCCCGGCCGTTGAAGCGACGGGAGAGCGCCATGTTTGCGCCGTCTTCCGCCACCCGGCGCGCGCACCGCGTCACGCGCTGCGCCCCGGACGCTTCCCCTGCGGCGGACCCCGGTCCCGCCGTCACGCCGCCGCGTCGAACCCCGTGTCGCGGGCCAGCTTCTTCAGCTCCAGCAGCGCGTGCTTCTCGATCTGCCGGATCCGCTCACGGGTGAGTCCGTGCTCCTTGCCGACCTCGGTCAGGGTGCGCTCGCGGCCGTCCTCGATGCCGTACCGCATCTTGATGATGGAGGCCGTGCGCTGGTCCAGGCGGCCGATCAGGTCGTCCAGCTCCTCGCTGCGCAGCAGGGTGAGCACCGACTGCTCCGGGGAGACCGCCGAGGTGTCCTCCAGCAGGTCGCCGAACTGGGTCTCGCCCTCGTCGTCCACCGACATGTTCAGCGAGACCGGGTCACGGGCCCAGTCGAGGACGTCGATGACGCGCTCCGGCGTCGAGCCCAGCTCGGCGGCGATCTCCGCGGGCTCCGGGTCGCGGCCGTGCTCGCGGTTGAACTCGCGCTGGACGCGGCGGATGCGGCCCAGCTCCTCCACCAGGTGGACGGGGAGCCGGATCGTGCGGGACTGGTCGGCGATGGAGCGGGTGATGGCCTGACGGATCCACCAGGTGGCGTACGTCGAGAACTTGAAGCCCTTGCGGTAGTCGAACTTCTCCACGGCGCGCACCAGGCCGGCGTTGCCCTCCTGGATCAGGTCCAGCAGGGGCAGACCGCTGCGCGGGTAGCGCCGGGCGACCGCGACGACGAGGCGGAGGTTGGAGCGGATGAAGACGTCCTTGGCGCGCTCACCGGCGGCCACCAGGGCCTCGAGCTCCTCACGGGTCGCGTCCGTGCGGGACTCCTCCTCGCCGTCGAGCACCTGCTGCGCGAACACGCCCGCCTCGATGGTCTGGGACAGCTCGACCTCCTTGGCGGCGTCGAGCAGCGGCGTACGCGCGATCTCGTCCAGGTACATGCCGACCAGGTCGCGGTCTGCGATCTCGCCGCCATGAGCGCGAACACTGCTTGCCGAGTCGGCCGTCTCGCCGGTGGCGGACTGACGACGGGCGACGGCACGGGTTGCCATGCGTGCTCCCTTGCGATGGTGGTCGGGCGGGTGGTCCTGCGAACGCGCGGCACTGAAGGGACTGTCTCTGGGACTCTCTCCGAGTGCCCTGCATCCGAGGGAAACAACGACTGGAATCCGGACAGAATTCCCAACCCGCCCCGCAATTTTTCTGATCATGCAGTACCCTGTCCGCCACACGGGGAGGCGAAATGCCGACGGATCGTGCCGAAGCGCAGGTCAGGCCGGGAATCGAGGGGGACCTCGACGCCCTGACGGCGATCTACAACCACTACGTCCGTGAGACGGCCATCACATTCGACACCGCGGTGTTCACCCCTGCGGAGCGCCGCCCCTGGCTGCTCTCCCACCCGGAAGACGGCCCGCACCGGCTGATGGTTGCCACGGACACCGGCTCCCGGCGCATCCTCGGGTACGCCACCTCCAGCCCCTACCGGCCGAAACCGGCGTACGGCACGTCCGTGGAGACCTCGGTGTACGTCGCCCCCGACGCGGGCCGGCGCGGCATCGGCACGCTGCTCTACGACGCCCTGTTCAAGGCCCTGGCCGAACAGGACGTCCACCGCGCCTACGCCGGGATCGCCCGGCCCAACGAGCCCTCGGAGCGGCTGCACGCCCGCTTCGGCTTCCGGCACGTCGGCACGTTCCACGAGGTCGGCCGCAAGTTCGGCCGCTACTGGGACGTGGCCTGGTACGAGAAGGAGCTCTGACCGGGGCGCCCTCGCCCCGGACCGCTCCTCATCCGAACTGCACGGACCGCTTCGCCATTCCCATCCAGAACCCGTCGATCACCGACTTGTGCGCGTCCAGCCCGCCGCCGGCCTCCGCCGCGCCCATGGCGACGAAGAGCGGGGCGAAGTGTTCGGTGCGCGGGTGGGCGTAGCGGCCGGCCGGGGCCTTGTCCAGGAAGCCGAGCAGGGCGTCCCAGTCGCGGCCCTCCAGGGCGCGCCGGCCCCAGTCGTCGAACTCCGCCGACCAGCTCGGCACGCCCGGCCCGGTGTGCCGCAGGGCGGCGAGGTTGTGGGTGAAGAAGCCGGAGCCGACGATCAGCACGCCCTCGTCGCGCAGCGGGGCGAGCCTGCGGCCGAGGTCCATCAGGCGGACCGGGTCGAGGGTGGGCAGGGAGATCTGCAGGACGGGGATGTCGGCGTCCGGGTACATCTCGACGAGCGGCACGTAGGCGCCGTGGTCGAGGCCGCGGTCGGGGACGTCCTGCACGGGGAGCCCGGGGGCGCGCAGCAGCTTGCGGACGGCGTCGGCGAGCGCGGGGGCGCCCGGGGCGGGGTAGCGGACCGTGTAGTAGCGCTCGGGGAAGCCCCAGAAGTCGTAGACGAGCGGGACGGTCTCGACCGCGCCGAGGGCGAGCGGGGCCTCCTCCCAGTGGGCGGAGACCATGAGGACGGCGCGGGGGCGGGGCAGGGCGGCGGACCAGGCGGCGAGCTGGCCGGGCCAGACCGGGTCGTCGGCGAGCGGCGGGGCGCCGTGACTGAGGTACAGGGCGGGCATGCGCTCCTGGGCGGTGGCGGACATCGCGGCGGCTCCGGGGATCTGATGTTGCTTGAACTCTCAAGTTTCAGCCCGGGACCCTACCCGCTGCTTGTTCAAGTTTCAAGAAGCCGCCTCGTAGAGTGGGATACATGAACAAGGCACCGGACTCCGCCGCCGAGCCCCGCTGGCTCACCGCCGAGGAACAGCACGTCTGGCGCGCCTATCTGCACGCCACCACCCTCCTGGAGGACCACCTCGACCGGCAGCTCCAGCGTGACGCGGGGATGCCGCACGTCTACTACGGCCTGCTCGTCGGCCTCGCCGAGGCCCCGCGCCGCCGGCTGCGGATGACCGAGCTGGCGATGCAGGCCAAGATCACCCGTTCCCGGCTCTCGCACGCCATCGCCCGGCTGGAGAAGAACGGCTGGGTCCGCCGGGAGGACTGCCCCGCCGACAAGCGCGGCCAGTTCGCCGTGCTCACCGACGAGGGCGTCGAGGTGCTGCGGCGCACCGCGCCCGGCCATGTGGCCGCCGTGCGCCAGGCGCTGTTCGACCGGCTGAGCCCGGAACAGCAGAAGGCCCTCGGCGAGATCATGGAGATCGTCGCCGAGGGCCTCCAGCCCAAGGAAGCGGGTGCGGACCTGCCCTGGCTCCGCTAGCTCACCGCGGCGGTCAGTGGGCGACCACCGGCACCGGGACCTCGTCCTCGGCGCCCTCGCCGGTCATCACGGCGGTCGTGTTCGGGCGGCCGGCGTTGACGAAGGTGAAGGCGATCAGCGAGGCGAGCGCCAGGATGCCGACGGCGACCCAGATCGCGGCCGTGTAGCCGTGGACCATGCCCTGGAGCCCGACCAGCTGCTGCCGCGGCGTGCCGGCGGCCCCGGCGATGTGGTCCTTGACGTACGAGGTGGTCGCCGAGGAGGCGATCGTGTTCAGCAGGGCGGTGCCGATCGCGCCGCCCACCTGCTGCGAGGTGTTGACCATCGCGGAGGCGACACCGGCGTCCCGGGGCTGGACACCCTGGGTGGCCAGGGACATCGCCGGCATGAACGCCGTACCCATGCCGAGGCCGAGCAGCAGCATGGCGGGCAGCAGCAGCGCCGGGTAGGAGGAGTCGATCTCCAGCTGGGTCAGCAGCAGCATGCCGACGCCGGCGACCAGGAAGCCGGGGCCCATCAGCAGCCGGGCCGGCAGCCGGGTCATCAGCCGGGTGCCGATCTGGGTGGAGCCGGTGATCATGCCGACCACCATCGGCAGGAAGGCGAAACCGGTCTTGACCGGCGAGTAGCCCTTCACGACCTGGAGGTAGTAGGTCAGGAAGAGGAACAGGCCGAACATGCCGATGATCGCCAGACCCAGCGAGAGGTAGATACCGCCGCGGTTGCGGTCGGTCACCACGCGCAGCGGCAGCAGCGGGGCCTTGACCTTGGTCTCGACCAGCACGAACGCGAGCAGCAGCACGACGGAGGCGACGAACATCGACACGGTCACCGTGTCGCTCCAGCCGTCGGACTCGGCACGGGTGAAGCCGTAGACGAGCGCGACCAGGCCGAGGGTGGAGAGCAGGACGCCCGGGATGTCGAGCGGGTTGCGGTTGCGGCCGCCCTCCGGCTCCCGGATGACGAAGTAGGCGCCGGCCGCGGCGACCACGGCGAACGGGACGTTCACGAAGAAGGTCCAGCGCCAATTCAGGTACTCGGTGAGGAAGCCGCCGAGGATCAGGCCGACGGCACCGCCACCGCCCGCGATGGCGCCGTAGATGCCGAACGCCTTGGCGCGCTCCCTGGCGTCCGTGAACATCACGGCCAGCAGGGACAGCGCGGCCGGGGCGAGCAGCGCGCCGAAGACGCCCTGGAGGGCGCGGGCGCCGAACATCAGCGGGCCGGTGGTGGCGGCACCGCCGAGCGCGGAGGCGGCGGCGAAGCCGGCCAGGCCGAGCACGAAGGTGCGCTTGCGGCCCCACAGGTCGGCGACCCGGCCGCCGAACAGCAGCAGACCGCCGAAGGCGAGCGCGTAGGCCGTGATCACCCACTGCTTGTTGCCGTCGGATATGCCCAGGTCCTTCTGGGCCGCGGGCAGGGCGATGTTCACGATGGTGGCGTCCAGGACGACCATCAGCTGGGCGAGCGCGATGAAGACGAGCGCCTTCCAGCGGTTGGCGTCACCGCTCGGGGCGGCGAGGCCGGCAGCCTTGCGGGCTGTTTCGGACATGGGGATACCCACTTCAGGACTTCGGAGCCTTGGGACTCGGCTGGTGACGGACAGCGTGGTGAAAAATGCTGAGAAAACGGAGTAAGGCGGAACGGTGAACGGGAAGGGAACGGCCGTACGAACCGCCGTACCGTCGGTGGACCGGGCGCGGGAGCTGAACTAATCGGTCAGGAGGCGCGCAGCTCCTTGATGCTGACGGCCTTGCCCGGCAGGGCGGAACGGGCGGGCGCCCGCAGGCCGTCGAGGAACAACTGCAGCAGTCGGTGGACGAAGCGGTCGCCGCGCGGGCAGTCCGTGCCGGCCGGGGGCCGGCTCAGCTGGGCCACGGCGATCATCAGATCACCCACACCGACATCCGGCCGGAGCTGCCCGGCCGCCTTGGCCCGGCCCATGACCTCCTCGATGAGCCGCTCGACGCGCTCACGGGAGGCCACCAGGTCGGGGTGGTGCTGGTCGAACGTGCCGGACACCATCGGGCACAGCGCGCCGATCCGCTCGTCAGCGGAGGCGTGCACGAAGTGCTCCAGGGCGGTGAAGGCGTCCCCGCTCTCCGCGAGGGCCCGCTCGGCCGCCGCGGCCGTGCGGTCCATCACGGAGCAGACGACCTCGCGGACGAGGGCGTCCCGGTCGGGGAAGTTGCGGTACACCGTGGCGTTGCCGACGCCGGCCCGGCGGGCGATGTCGTCCATCGGCACGTCCGGGCCGTGCTCGACGATCATCTCCCGGGCGGCGCCGACGATCCGCTCCCGGTTGCGCAGGGCGTCGGCGCGCGGCCGGGTCACCTTTCGCTCGGCGGGGGCGGTGGCGGCGGACACGGCGTACTCCTTGGCTTGAGGGGCGAACCGGGGAAGGACTCCCCGTTTCGCTCGGACACAGGGCTAAACGGGGAAAGCGTCCCCGGTTATTTCCCGCCGGGCCGAAGAATCACTGTGACCTGGGACACAAGCACCGTCCGCCGGGTTTCACCCGGTCGCGGACCCGGTTTCCCCCCCTCGGTCTCCTCCAGCGCGCGCCCGCCGCCCCGCCGCCCCAGGGTGAGCGCAAGGGTGCAGCCGGTGACCGGCGGCTGCCGTGGCGCGAAAGGTCCCTGCATGCAGCCGCATCCGCAGCCCCGCCGCCGCATACGCCCGCGCCGGGTGGCCGCCCTGACCCTGGTGAGCGCGCTGACCCTCGCGGTCGGCACCTCGGCCGGGAGCGGACACCTGACGGCGCCCACCGCCGCCGGGCCCCTCGGACCGGCCCGCTCCTCCGCGCTCCTGCCCTGCATGATCCGTGGCGGTATGGACGTGCAGATGACCGAGGGCCTGCCCACCCCGCCCGGCTACTCCCGCTCCACCGGCACCGTCCACGCCCTGACCCTGATGGTCGACTTCCCCGACGCGCCCGGCGAGGGCGACGCGATGGACCGCTTCCACGAGTTCTTCCCGCGCACCCAGGACTGGTTCCACACCGCCTCGTACGGCCGCCTCGACTACCGGCCCGAGACCCCCGTCACCACCTGGCTGCGCATGCCGAAGCCGTTCCGGGAGTACGGCATAGAGCGCGGCGCGCCCTTCGACCCCGGCTACCGCAGCCTGGTGCAGGACCTCGTGGCCGCCGCCGACCCGGCGGTGGACTTCCGCGACTACGACCTGCTGAACGTGCTGGTCACCCCGAACGCCGGCCCCTCCGCCCTGGACACCGTGCTGTCCGTGACGTTCGCCGGCAACGACGACGCCCCGGTGGCCGACGGCGTGCGCATCTCCAACGCCTCGTTCGTCTACTCCCGCCAGGACGACGGCTCCGGGTCCTACGACCGCACCGGATACCGGGTGCTGCCGCACGAGAACGGCCACACCTTCGGCCTGCCCGACCTGTACACGCAGGACGGCGGGGGCGCGGTCGGGCACTGGGACATCATGAGCGAGGACTGGGGGGCCAACAACGACCTGCTCGGCTGGCACAAGTGGAAGCTGGGCTGGCTGGACGGCGGGCAGGTCGGCTGCGCGGCGGCCCCGGGCAGCGCCGAGTTCACCCTCTCCCCGCTGTACCAGCAGGGCGGCGGCAAGCTGGTCCTGATACCGGTCACCGCGCGCACCACCTACGCGCTGGAGGTCCGCGCCCAGGGCGGCAACGACGAGGCGGTGTGCCGTCCCGGCGTCCTGATCTACCGGATCGACGCGGCGGTGGACACCGGCCGCGGCCCGGTCACCGTCTTCGACAGCCACCGCGGCAGCGGCGGCTGCACCCGCAGCCCCAACGTCCACGCGGAACTCTCCGACGCCCCGTTCGCCGCCGGCGAGACCTTCCAGGACCCGCGGCACGGCATCAGCGTGCGGGTGGTCTCGACGGACGCGGAGGGCAACTACCGGGTCCGGGTGACCCGGGGCGGCGGGGTGGTGCAGGTGGCGGACGAGTCCTGAGGGGGCGCGGGCGGTCCTCGCCCGGTTTACCGTAGGCGTGCCCCGACGCCGTATCGGAGAGACGATGCCCGCGATGACCGCAGTGGATGCCGACGCCCGTGCCGGGGCCGGGGTGCCGGTGGAGGCGGTCGGGCCGCTGGTGCGCGGAGTGGGGGTGCTGCGCCGGCTGGCCGAGGCGGGCGGCACGCTGAGCCCGGGCGCGCTGGAGCGGGCCACCGGACTCGCCCGCTCCACGGTGGACCGGATCACCGCGACCCTGGCCCGCATGGGCTACGTACGCCTCGACGGCCGCGACGTCGTCCTCACCCCCGGCGTGCTGGAGCTGGGCAACGCCTACCTGGCCGCCCTGCGGCTGCCCGCCCTGCTCGGCGCGCGCGCCGACGCCCTCGCCGGCGAACTGGACGAGTCGGTGTCGCTGGCGGTCGCCGACCGCGACGGCATCCGCTTCATCCACCAGGCCACCCGCCGCCGGGCGCTGTCGGTCAGCTTCCGCATCGGCGACCTGCTGCCGGCCGAACGGACCGCGCCCGGCGCGCTGTTCGCCACG
>NZ_JACBWZ010000217.1 GCF_013870595.1 Streptomyces sp. WELS2
GGGCGGTTGCGTGGTGTCTGGGTCTGCCGGCCACGTGACGCGTCTCCTCGGGGTGTCGGTCGCGGGCAAGGACGGGCGTCTCCGTGCGGCGGGGCGCGGGACCGCCCGGCACCGGTGTGGGGCCGGGCGGTCGCTTCCGGTGTGCGGGGTTCGTCCCCGGACGGGTCGGTCAGCCGCGCCAGGTGTCGTTCAGCGTGACCACTCCGCCGGCCGGCACGGTGGCCGTGCGGTTGGCGCCGCTCTCCCAGGTGACGTTGCCGCTCGCGTCCTTGCGGATGTACTTGTACTCGAATGCGGTGCCCGCGGGCAGGGACTGGTCGAGCTTCCACACGGGGTAGCTCGCCGGGTCCAGCTTGAGGGCGTTGGCGGTGTTCCAGCTGCCGAGGGCGGAGGTGCTGCCGACGACGTAGATGTTCTGGCCCCACTGGGTGGAGGCGTTGACGTTGAACGAGGCTCCGGTGGCGGGGGCGGGGTCGGGGTCGACGGTGGTGTCGCAGTTCTTCGCCCCGATGTGCAGGGCGAGGGCGGAGTTGGCGCCCAGGGTTGCCGTGAACCGGCCGGAGGAGTCGACGGTCACTCCCTTGCCGCTCTGCACGTCGCAGTAGCTCCCGGCGGGCAGCGAGGTCTGGAAGGTGCGGGTGAGGGTGGAGCCCTCGTGGTTGATGACGACGTACGCCTTGGCACCGCGGCCGAAGGCGATCTGGTTGTTGCCGTTGTCCCACCAGTCGGTCACGGCGGTGCCGGCCGCCGTGTTGCGGAACTTGACCATGCCGGCTATCTCGCGCCAGGCGTGCTGGCACTTCCAGCCGTCGGTGTAACAGGCGTTGACCTGGCCGTTGTTGGGTCCGCCGGCGTCCTTGTCGCTGAACTCGTAGCCGGAGTGCACATCGGGTGAGCCGTACGGCCAGGCCAGCATGAAGACGTGGGCGAGGGTGTAGTTGGCGCCGTCCTTGTAGGTGAGGCTGCCTCCGTTGCGTTCGGTGTCGTGGTTGGTGACGAAGACGGACGCCTTGTCACTGGAGACGTAGCCCCACGCCTCGCCGAAGTTCTTCAGTTCGGCGAGCTTCTCGTTGTTGAAGACCCGCTTGAGGTCGTAGGCGTAGCGGAACTCCTGGACGTCGCCCGTGTTGTAGAACTCGGGCGGCTGGACCGCCTCGCCGGCGGCGCCGATCGTCTCCTGGTTCCAGTAGACGCCGGGGTTGGACAGGCGGGACTTGATGTTGGCGAGGTCTTCCTCGGGGATGTGCTTGGCGGCGTCGATGCGGAAGCCGTCGACGCCGAGGGACAGCAGGTCGTTCATGTAGCCCGCGATGGTCTTGCGGACGTACTCCTCGCCGGTGTCGAGGTCGGGCAGACCGCCCATCTCGCAGTGCTGGACGTTCCAGCGGTCGGCGTAGTTGCTGATGCTCGTGGTGCAGTCGTCCATGTCGGCGGCGGAGTACGTGCCGGGGTAGTCGTACTTGCTGAAGGGCGACCCGGCGGTGCCGGTGCCGGAGGCGTTCGCCATGTGGTTGATCACGGTGTCGGCGACCACCTTGACGCCTGCCGCGTGACAGGTGTCCACCATGTTCTTGAAGTCCGAGCGGTTGCCCAGCTTCGTGCCGATCTTGTAGCTGACGGGCTGGTAGGCCGTCCACCAGGCCGGGCCCTGGATGTGCTCGTTCGGTGGGGAGACCTGGACGTAGCCGTACCCGGAGGGGCCCAGCTGGTCCGTGCACGCCTTGGCGACGGACTTGAAGTTCCATTCGAACATCACCGCGGTGACGTCCTTGCCGCCGGGCGCGCTCGCCTGCGCCGGCGTCGGTCCCGTGACGGCCACAGCGGCTCCCGCCAGGGCGGCGAGTGCAGCGGCCACGGTCTTTCTGGCCATGGTTGCTCCAGTGGGGATGTGGGGTGATACCGGAGTCAGCCTTGGTTGACAACGCGCCATGCCAGGTAAGGCCGTTCACTGGTTCTTTCTGCAAGAAATTGCGGTCGAGACCGTACGGCGCCGCTTACCGCAGGTCAACCCCTCGCGCAGAAATGCCGGTTGAGCAGGCAATAGTTGAACGGGGTACGCGCAAAGTCTTTCGCAATGGTTTTCAGAGTGTTACGTTCAACGAACTCCGGCCCCCGGCCGCGGGGTTCGCACCCGCTGCGTCCCCGACGCGCCCGGCCGTGCGGGCCGGAGTCACACGGACTCCAGCAGGGGCTGCCACCAGTCCCGATGGGTCCGGTACCAGTCAGCCGTGGCGGCCAGCGCCGCCTCGAAGCCGACCCGTGGCCGGTAGCCCAGCTCCGCGGTGATCTTGCCGTGGTCCACCGCGTACCGCCGGTCGTGACCCTTGCGGTCCTCGACGTGCGTGATGCGCTCGGGCCCGGCTCCGCACCACCGGAGCAGGCGGTGCGCGAGGTCCAGATTGGTCAGCGAGGTGCCGCCCCCGATGTTGTACGTCTGCCCCGGCCGCCCCGCCGTGCGCACCAGCTCCACCGCCCGCACGTGGTCGTCCACGTGCAGCCAGTCGCGCACCTGCCGCCCGTCGCCGTACACCGGCAGGTCACCGCCGGTCAGCAGGGTGGCGACGAAGCGCGGAACGACCTTCTCCGGATGCTGGTACGGGCCGAAGTTGTTGGAGCAGCGGGTCACCCGGACGTCCAGGCCGTGGGTGTGGTGGTGGGCCAGGGCGACGAGGTCGGCCGCGGCCTTCGACGCCGCGTACGGCGAGCTGGGCCTGAGCGGGTCCTCCTCCCGGGCGGCGCCCTCGGGTATCGAGCCGTAGACCTCGTCGGTGGAGATCTGCACGAAGGTCCGCACCCCGTGCCGCAGCGCGGCGTCCAGCAGGGTGTGGGTGCCCATCACATTGGTGTGGGTGAAGCCGGTGCCGTCCTCGATGGAGCGGTCGACGTGCGACTCCGCCGCGAAGTGGACGATCTCGTCGTGCCCGGCCGCCAGCCGCCGTACCGTCGCGGTGTCGCACACGTCGCCGTGCACGAAGGTGAGACCGGGGTGGGCGCGCACCGGGTCGAGGCGGGCGAGGCTGCCCGCGTAGGTGAGTTTGTCCAGGACCGTGACCGAGACACCGGGCGGCCCCGCGGGGCCGAGCAGCGCGCGGACGTAGGCGGATCCGATGAAGCCGGCTCCGCCGGTGACGAGGATGCGTGAGGTCATGAGGTGAGCTGCACCTTGCTGTGGTCGCCGAGGACGAGACGGTGGGCCTGGGGCGGGCGGGGGGCGGAGCTCACCACGGCCTCCCGGCCGATGAGCGACCGCTCGATCCGTGCGGCCCCTTCCACGCACGCCCCCTGGAGGAGCACCGAGAACTCGATCGCGCTGTCCTCGATCCGGCAGTCCTCGGCGATCGCGGTGTACGGGCCGACGCTGGAGTTGTTGATGACGGCGCCCGCGCCCACGACGACGGGTCCGACGATCCGCGAGCCGCGCACCACGGCCCCGTCGGCGATCCGGACCCGGCCCACCAGGACGCTGTGCGGATCGACCTTGCCGTCCACGCGGCCCTCCATCCGGTCCAGGACGTGCCGGTTCGCCTCCAGCAGGTCCTCGACGCTGCCGGTGTCGCGCCACGGGCGGGTGGTGGTCTCGGCGCGTACCGGCAGTCCGCGGTCGATCATCCACTGCACCGCGTGGGTGATCTCCAGCTCGCCGCGCCCGGAGGGGCGGATGGCGCGCACCGCCTCGTGCACGGCCGGGGTGAAGGCGTAGACGCCGACCAGGGCCAGGTCGCTGCGGGGCCGCTCCGGTTTCTCCTCCAGCCGGCGCACCACCCCGTCATCGTCGACTTCCGCGACGCCGAAGGCGGTGGGGTCGGGCACGGGGGTGAGCAGCAGCCGGGCCGCGTCGCGCCCGGCGGCGGCGCGCCGGACGAATCCCGTCACACCGTCCTCCAGGTGGTTGTCCCCGAGGTACAGCAGGAAGTCGTCGTCCCCGAGGAAGGGGCGGGCGACCGCCACCGCGTGGGCCAGCCCCAGGGGCCGGGGCTGGTTCAGGTAGGCGATGTTCAGCCCGAAGGCGGAGCCGTCGCCGACCGCGCGGCGGACGTCGTCCCCGTGGTGGCCGACCACCACGCCCACCTCCTCGATGCCGGCGTCGGCTATGGCCTGCAGGGCGTAGTGCACCACCGGCCGGTTGGCGATGGGGAGGAGCTGCTTGGCGCTCGTGTGAGTGAACGGCCGCAGCCGGCTGCCGGTGCCACCTGCCAGGACCAGGGCTTTCATGCCGGGCACCGGTGTCGCGGCAGGGACTGGATCTGTGGTCTCACGGATGTCTCCTTGAGCGAGAGTCGCGGTGTCACCGGTGGAGCTGTTGTCGACTCAAGCAGAAGCCGCGCGGGCGGCGCAAGGTCGTTCAGCAACTTTCAGCAAGTTCTTGCACACAGCGCCGCCTTGGTGTTTGACTCGCTTCCGGCACCGCCCAACGGCGCTGCCCGGCAGAGCAGTTCACACAGAAGGGGGTGGGCGGCGCATGACGGCTCGGCACCAGCGGGAACGGCTGGAGCGGGAGGCGCGGCACCTGGCTCCGGGCGCCTCCGAGGAGGCGGCCGCCGGACGCCGGGTCTTCGCCGAGGGGCGCGGTCCGGTCCTCACGGACCTCGACGGCAACCAGTACCTGGACTTCGCGGCGGGCACCCTGACCCAGTCCCTGGGACACGGCCATCCCGAGGTCGTGGCGGCCCTGACCGAGCAGGCCCGGCGCCTGTGGAACGTGCACGACTCGGCGACGCCCGACCGGGCCGCCCTGCTGGAGCTGCTGGCCGAACTGCTGCCGGAGCGGCTGGACACCTACGCGCTGTTCTCCACCGGCGCCGAGGTCGTGGAGGCCGCGCTGCGCGTGGTGCAGGCCACCGCCGCACCAGGCCGCAACCGGATCGGCGCGCTGCGCGGGGGTTTCCACGGCAAGACGACGGGTGCGCGGATGCTCGTGCACTGGGACGTGGGCCACCAGGCCTTCGCCGGCAACTCGGTCCTCGGCTACTCGGCCTACTGCTACCGCTGTCCGCTGGAACTGACGTACCCCTCCTGCGGGTTGCGGTGTGCCTCCCTGGTGCGCAAGCACATCGCCGACAAGCCGAACGTCTCCGCCCTGGTCTTCGAACCGGTCCTCGGAGCCGCCGGCGTCGTCGTGCCGCCCCCGGGCTACTGGGAGCAGATCGCCGAGGCCTGCCGGTCCAACGGCGTCCTGCTGGTGGCCGACGAGGTGCTCACCGGCGGCGGCCGGACGGGTACGTTCCTGGCGAGCGAGCAGTTCGGTGTCGAACCCGATCTGGTGGCCCTGTCCAAAGGTCTTGCCAGCGGTTTCCCCTTCGCCGTGCTGGCCGGGCGGGCCGAGCTGATGCACCATCCGGCGGCGTCCGGGCCCGGTGCCTACGCGTCGACGTACGCGGGCAATCCGCTCGGCATCGCGGCGGCCCGGGCCACGCTGGAGGTCGTGCGCCGCGACCGTCTGATCGAGCGCGTGCGGGTCCTGGGCGAGCTGCTGCACGAGCGGCTCGCCGCCCTCCCGGCCCGGTTCGAGAACCTGGGTGACGTACGCGGTCTGGGGCTGCTGTACGGCCTGGAGTTCGTCACCGACCGGGCGAGCCGCACCCCCGCGCCGCACCTCGCGCGGGCCGTGTACACCACCGCCCTCGACCTGGGTCTCCGAGTCGCCCTGGGCGGGCACATCCTGCGTCTGGCACCGCCCTTCACCATCGACGAGCCGCTCCTCGACGAGGGCGTCGACCTGCTCGAACAGGCCCTGGAGCGGGTGCTGTCGTGATCGTCGCGGAGAACCTCGTCAAGGAGTTCCGGCTCACCGAGCGCAAGCCGGGCCTGGCCGGCAGTCTGGCCACCCTCTTCACCCGGGAGCACCGCGTCGTCCGCGCGGTCGACGGCGTGTCCTTCACCATCCCGGCCGGCGCGAAGACGGCGTACATCGGTGCCAACGGGGCCGGCAAGTCGACCACGATCAAGATGCTCACCGGGATCATGACGCCCACCAGCGGGCGCTGTCTGGTCCGCGGCATCGAACCCTACCGGCACCGGCAGGCCAACGCCCGCGGCATCGGCGTGGTGTTCGGGCAGCGCAGCCAGCTGTGGTGGGACCTGTCCGTGCCGGACTCGTTCCGCATCCTGCGCCGGGTCTACGACATCCCCGACGCGGTGTACCGGCGCAACCTCGCCCTGTACCGGGAACTGCTGGACATCGACGCCCTCGGCACCACGCCCGTGCGCCAGTTGAGCCTGGGGCAGCGGATGCGGGCCGAGATCGCGGCGAGCCTGCTGCACGATCCGGCGGTCGTCTTCTGGGACGAGCCGACCATCGGCCTCGACATGGTGCTCAAGGACGCGGTACGGCAGCTGGTCAACCACGTCCACGCGGAGCTGGGCACGACCGTCGTGCTCACCAGCCACGACATCGCGGACATCGCCGCCATCTGCGACAGCGCGCTGGTCGTGGACCGGGGACGGGTCGTCCACCAGGGCGGCATCCGGGACCTGCTGCGCACCGCCGACCGGCGCTCGGTCGTCTTCGACCACCGGGGCCGCCCGGATCCCGGGCCCGTCCGCGCGGAGATAGAGCGGGGGCTGCCCGGGGTGAGCACCTCCTCCGCCGAGGACGGCCGGATCAGGGTCGACTACCCGGCGGACCGGTTCACCTCCCGGCAGGTGCTCGGCTTCCTGCTCGAACGCTTCGACCTGGCCGACTGCTACGCGCCCGAACCCGACCTGGAGGATGTCCTGCGGCGGATCTACGGAGGGCACCGCGAGACCCCGCCCGCCGGGGTCCCGGGCGGCGGCCGGGAGGGTGCGGCGTGAACGGCCCGCAGACCGACGGCACGCTCCGCCGGGCACGGAAGCACCCCTCGCCGTTTCCCCCGGCCGCACGCGCCCGGCGCTATCTGCCGTTCGCCACCGGGGGGTTGCAGTCCCTGCTCCAGTACCGTTCGACGTTCGTCACCACCGGGATCACGGCCGCCGCCGGCGCGGCGATGACCGTCTTCCTGTGGCGGGCGGTGTACGCCGGCGCCCCGCCCGGCGGCGGCCCGGGCGGCTTCACCTCCGAGGGCATCACCACCTATCTGCTGGTGGCGCAGGTGCTGCAGGTCCTGCACGCCAACCGGGTGGACGACGAGGTCGCCGCCGAGGTCTACCGCGGCGACGTCGCCGTCATGCTGGTGCGGCCCGTCAGCTACCCGGTGATGCGGTTCTTCGCCTGTCTGCCGGTGGTCGCGGCCAACGCCGTCCTGGTCGGCGTCCCCGTGCTCGTGCTGTTCGCGCTGCTCGTGCCGCTGACCACGCCGCGGCCCGTGGACGTCGCGCTGTTCGCGGTGTCCACCGCGCTGTCCGTGCTGCTCGCCTTCCTCGTGAACCTGCTGACCGGGATGACGGGCTTCGTCACCACGAACACCTGGGGGGTGCGCATGGTGAAGCAGAGCGTGGTCGCCTTCTTCGCCGGGCAGCTGGTGCCCCTCGCGCTGATGCCGGGCCCCCTGGCGGCACTGGCGTCCGCGCTGCCCTTCCGGGGCATGGTCGACGGACCGCTCACCCTGCTGCTCGGCCGCTACGACGGGGTGGCCGGCGCGGTCGACGTGCTGGCCCGGCAGATCGGCTGGGCGGCCGGTCTGACGCTGCTGGCCGGCGTGCTGTGGCGGGCCTCGCTGAGCCGTCTGGAGGTGCTCGGCGGATGACCGGCACGGTGTGGCGCCATGTGCGGCTGGCCTTCTTCCTCGGCGGGGTCGGGCTGCACCGGCTGAGCATGTACCGCGTGGACTTCGCCCTGGGCGCGGGGGCCTTCCTGGTCCGGGTGGGTCTGCAGACGGCCGTGGTGGGCCTGGTGTTCCGGCAGGTGCCCGCGGTGGACGGCTGGACCTATCACGAGGTGCTGTTCCTGCTCGGTTTCTCGCTGCTGCCGCGCGGCCTGGACCACCTCTTCACGGACCAGCTGTGGGAACTGGGCCGCAAGCTGGTCCAGCGCGGGGAGTTCTACCGCTATCTGATCCGCCCGGTGAACCCGCTGTTCTCACTGCTGTCGGAGCGCTTCTTCCACCCCGACGGTCTCGGCGAACTCGCCGTGGGCGCCGTCCTGGTGGGCTGGTCCGGCAGCGAGCTGGGGCTCCACCTCACCCCGGTGCAGTGGCTCGCCGCCCCGTTCCTCGTGCTGTGCGGTGCCCTGATCCACACCTCGGTGAAGCTGCTGTTCGCCTCGCTGTCCTTCTGGACGGTGACCAGTCTGCCGTCGATGTACGCGGCGAACCAGGTGTCGGAGTTCGCCGCGTATCCGCTGGACATCTACCACCCCTCACTGCGCGCGGTGCTGACCTGGGTGCTCCCCTTCGCCTTCACCTCGTACGTGCCGTGCGGCTATCTGCTGACCGGCGCCACGGGACAGGTGGTCTGGCTGCCGGTGGTGACCGCCGGGGCCCTCGCCGTCGCCCTGGCCGTCTGGCGGCGCGGCATCAACGCCTACGAAATGACCGGGAGTTGAGCACGCACGTGTTCCGCGACGACGATCCACGACCCCCGCACCTCGAACCCCTGCTGCGCACCGCGGCCTGGCTGCCGCGCGATCTGCGGGCCGCCCACCGGTGGGAGGCGGCGCCGACCAGGGCTGGAAGGTCGACG